>JAUYCY010000072.1 GCA_030692055.1 Candidatus Omnitrophota bacterium
TTGGCACCGATAAAAGTGGCGGTGCTGCCGCTTTTAAAAAATCGTAGCGAGATTGTAGAATTGGCCCAGAGGATAGCGCAGGATTTGAAGAAAACGTTTATTACCGTCTATGATGACACAGCCGCAATCGGCAAACTCTACCGTCGGCAGGATGAGGTAGGCACACTTTACTGCGTTACGATTGACGTTCAGTCCTTGGAAGATAAACAGGTAACCGTGCGCGACCGCGACACAATGAAGCAGGATCGTATCAGTATTGATAAATTAAAAGAATATCTAACAACTAAGTTAGATCCCTCGGCTTAAAGCAGTTTTTGTTTGAGCCTCAGGATTTAATTCGCACTTATAATTTACTCACACCTTGTGTTCGTAAATTATGTGCTCATTAAAAGGGAGGGTTTTTAAAAGCAATGGCAACAAAATTCGTTTACTTCTTTGGCGGGGGAAAGGCAGGCGGAAATGAAAGTATGAAAAATCTCTTGGGTGGCAAGGGAGCGAATCTCGCAGAAATGGCCGGCCATAAGGATCTACGGCTTCCGGTCCCGCCGGGATTTACCATTACCACCGAGGTTTGCACATATTATTATAAAAAGCGCAAAACTTATCCTAAGGGTTTAAAACAGGAAGTGGAGAAGGCCCTTAAGAGAGTGGAAGTGCTTATGGCTAGAAAATTCGGCGATACCGAAAATCCGCTTTTGGTTTCCGTGCGTTCGGGTGCTCGGCGCTCAATGCCGGGGATGATGGAGACCGTTCTTAATATCGGCCTGACGGAGGAAACCATACCCGGCTTGATCAAGCAAAGCGGTAGCAACAGCCGTTTTGTTTACGATGCCTATCGTCGGTTAATTATGATGTATTGCGACGTAGTAATGGAGAAGGCCGCGGGAATTGAGCCTAAGGACGAGCAGGGGATCCGCAAGCAGTTGGAAAGAATTATGGGGCAAATGAAAAAAGAAAAGGGTTATAAGGCAGATACGGATTTAACTGCAGAAGACCTCAAAAAACTCTGCTCTTTGTTCAAGTCAAAAATAAAAGAAGTATTGGGTAAAGAATTCCCTGATAGCCCACAGCAGCAGTTATGGGGAGGCATTGGCGCGGTATTTTCTTCCTGGAACGGCAAGCGCGCGGTCAGTTACCGGCGTATAGAAGGAATTCCCGGTGAATGGGGCACAGCCGTTACCGTGCAAACCATGGTTTTCGGCAATATGGGCAATGATTCGGCAACCGGTGTGGCTTTTACGCGCAATCCGGGAAACGGCGAAAACGATTTCTATGGCGAATACCTGATTAATGCGCAGGGTGAGGACGTCGTTGCAGGAATACGCACACCTGCTCCCATAAACGAATATTCTAAATCAGAACATAATAAAGACTTAGTGGCTTTAGAGAAAGCCATGCCGCAAATTTACCGGGAATTATTTAGTTATCAGAAACGGCTGGAGAAACATTACCGCGATATGCAGGATATTGAGTTTACCATTGAGAAAGGCCGCTTGTTTATGTTGCAGTGCCGGGTAGGTAAACGTAACGGCCCGGCAGCAGTGCGCATGGCTGTAGATATGTTGAAAGAAAAATTAATCAAAACAGAAGAAGCAGTAATGCGGGTAACTCCGTCTCAATTAGAGGAACTTCTGCATCCGATAATTGACCCGAAAGTTGAACTGACCCATAGGCCTTTAGCCAAAGGGTTGCCTGCGGGCCCGGGCGGCGCTAACGGCCAGATAGTATTCTCTGCTGTTGATGCTGTGGAATGGGCAAGGCAGGGGAGGAAAGTAATTCTTGTGCGCGAAGAAACGAATCCCGAAGATGTGGAAGGTATGAGAGCAGCTGAAGCAATATTAACAGCAAGAGGAGGAATGACAAGTCATGCGGCATTAGTTGCGCGCGGTTGGGGAAAATGCTGTATTGTCGGCTGCGCAGGCTTGGAAATTGATTATGGCGCAAAAGAACTGCATATTGACGGCAAAATTCTTAAAGAGGGAGACTGGGTTACTTTGAACGGCACCAAGGGAAATGTCTATGAAGGAAAACTTCCGATGATGGATGTTTCACAAGAGAATAAGATGTTGAATGATTTCTTAAAGATTTGCGATGCGATAAAAAGATTGGGTATCCGCACCAATGCCGATACTCCCGAGGATGCCCGGCGAGCAAGGCAATTCGGCGCCGAGGGCATTGGTTTGTTTAGGACCGAGCATATGTTTTACGGCAAAGGTTCTGATGAGCCGCTCTTTTTACTGCGCAAGATGATTATTTCCAAGACCGAGGCAGAAAGGCGCAAGGCCTTGGATGAATTATTCCCTTATGTAAAAAAAGATATCAAAGGGACATTAGAGGCAATGGATAATCTCCCTGTAGTAATTCGTCTTCTCGATCCGCCGTTGCATGAGTTTGTTCCCAAAGACCCGGCTAAATTGGAACAATTAGCCCGGGATTTGAATATCACCTTAGATGAATTAGCCAGCCGGGCAGATGGTTTGCATGAGTCAAATCCGATGATGGGGCATCGCGGTGTGCGCCTGGGCATTACCTATCCGGAAGTCAGCGAAATGCAGATACGCGCGATATTCCAAGCCGCGGCAGAATTAATTAAGGAAGGCAAGAATCCCTATCCGGAGATAATGATTCCTGTAGTTTGCGATGTCAAAGAACTGGATGACCAGTTTGCAATTGCCAAAAAGATTTACCAGGAGGTTTTAGCCAAATACAATCTTAAAAAGATTAAGTATATGTTCGGTACGATGATTGAAATTCCCCGCGCATCGATTGTCGCGGATAAATTAGCGTTGGTGGCGGAATTTTTCTCATACGGCACCAATGATATGACTCAAATGGGGTTTGGAATTTCGCGCGATGACATCGGAGGTTTCTTGCCTGACTATATCAAAAAAGGAATATTGCCCGAAGATCCCTTCCAGACCATTGACCAGGAAGGAATCGGCGAGTTAATAAAGATGGGTATTGAGCGCGGCCGCAAAACGCGTAAGAACCTGGAAGTAGGTATCTGCGGCGAGCACGGCGGTGAAGCGCGTTCGGTGGAATTCTGCCATCGCGTAAAAATGGATTACGTAAGTTGTTCGCCTTTCCGCGTTCCGATTGCCCGTTTAGCAGCAGCGCAGGTAGTATTGAAAGACAAGAAATAAACAAGATCGGGTCTTGTAACTTATTTAATATCAATGCATTTCAAGGCCCGGTCTTGAGAATTAAGGAGAATATGGAAGCCATACGCACATACCTAAAAGAAATCAGAAACATACCGCTATTGACGGCTAAAGAAGAAATCGAGTTAAGCAGGCGCGTAAGAAAAGGCGATAAGCATGCCCGCGAGCGGATGATACGCTCAAACCTTCGGCTGGTAATAAGTATTGCTAAGAGATACGGCCATCTGGGCATTCCCTTAATGGATTTAATCGAAGAGGGGAATATGGGCTTGATGAAGGCAGTAGAAAAATTTAATCCTCGCAAAGGCTATCGTTTTTCTACTTATGCTGCCTGGTGGATAAGGCAGAGCATTACCCGTTCGATTGCCGACCAGGGGAAAATGATCCGTGTGCCGGTTTACGTTAATGAATTGATGTCAAAATGGAAAAAGGTCAGCGAACGATTAACCCATGAATTAAAACGCACACCCCGGGATGAAGAAGTAGCGAAAAAGATGCGCCTGCCTAGAGATAAAGCCGACCAGATAAGTGTCTGGTTAAGTGTGAAAACCTCTTCTTTAGAAGCGCCCATCGGCGAAGAAGGGGAGAATGAGGTTATGGACTTAATAGAAAATCAGAAGGCAGTTGCGCCCGATGAAGAAATAACTCGTTTCTTAGATAAAGAAAGGATAGCCGGCCTGTTAGGTATAATGTCCAGCCGCGAGAAAGAAATCCTGGATATGCGTTTTGGTTTAGTGGACGGTAAGATTCATACCCTGGCGGAAGTGGCCAAAAAATTGGGCGTTTCGCGCGAACGGGTTCGCCAGATTGAAGAAGCGGCCTTGCGGAAATTACGCAAATTCGTCCAGCAGCAAGAAAAGGCTGCGGAAGAATGTCTATCCTAAAATGAGAGGGATATGAAAAAAATAGATTTAAAAGATTGCATCAGAAATATCCCTGATTTTCCCAAGGCAGGAATATTATTTAGGGACATCACTACATTATTGAAAAATAAGCAGGCATTTAAATTAGCGGTTGATACGCTGACCGGCAAATTTAAAAATAAAAAAATCGACGCCGTGGTAGCGGTGGAGGCACGAGGGTTTATCTTAGGTGGGGCAGTTGCTCATAAATTAGGCGCAGGATTTGTGCCGGTGCGCAAAATTGGAAAGCTTCCCGCCCAAACTAATGCCGTAACCTATGATTTAGAATACGGCACAGATACATTAGAGATGCATCACGATGCCATCCAGCGCGGCGATAAAGTTTTGATTGTGGATGACCTTTTGGCAACCGGCGGGACGGTTAAAGCCGTAACTGATTTAGTAAAGCAGTTGGAAGGTAAAATCGTCGGCATTGCTTTTCTAATCGAACTGACCGGCCTTAAAGGGATAGAGAAACTGAAAGAATACCCGGTTTATTCCTTGATAAAATATTAAATTGCGCCTGTAGCTCATTAGGATAGAGCGGGGCTCTCCTAAGGCCTAGGCGGGTGGTTCGAATCCACCCAGGCGCACAATATAATATGTACGACCTACACACACACTCATTACTCAGCGACGGGGTTTTACTTCCTTCCGAAATAGCCGTGCGTTATGCGGCATTAGGCTACAAAGCCATTGCCATAACTGACCACGCCGATTACAGCAATATTGAACAGGTAATTAATGCGATATTAGAATTTATCAAACACTGGCCAAAGAACCCCCCAATTAATGTTGTATCGGGAGTTGAGTTAACCCACCTTCCCTTAGAGCAATTTAAGCCCTTGGCAAAATATGCCAGAAGCCGCGGCATAAAAATAATCATCGGCCACGGCGAAACCCTTGCCGAGCCAGTGATACCAGGGACTAACCGCGCTGTCCTTGATGCGGATATTGATATCTTGGCCCATCCGGGTTTAATTACCGATGAAGAAGTAAAATTAGCAAAAGAGAAAGGCATATTTCTTGAGGTTACCAGCCGCAGGGGCCATTGCGTGACGAATAATAATGTAGTAGAAAAGGCGTTAAAAACCGGGGCAAGATTAATCATCAATAATGACAGCCATCTGCCGGAGGATATTATTAGCCCGGCCCAATTAATAACCGTTGCCGAGGTTGCAGGGTTAGGCCAAAACGAGATAAATAATATTTATCAAGATATAGAAAAATTTATCAATTCGCACACATAACTTATGTCGGAACAAATTATAATCGTTACTCCCTAAGTTATGTGCTCATTGAAAAAGGAGGGGCGATGAAAAGAGTTAAGTATTTTCTCATCCTACCTACTATATACTGCCTACTGACTGCTGTTTTATGGGGTTGCACCAGCTTTTCTAAAAAAGATATGGCTACGGGTGTTGCTACGCTTGAGCCTTCGGTAATGCTGAAATTTGCTGACATCCCCGTTCCCAAGAGGTTTAAATTCTTGGCCTCTGATTCCTATGCTTTTCAGAGCGGTAATGTAAGGGTGGGGGTATTGGTTTATGTTGGCCGTGCCACGGCAGAACAGTTGGTTGTTTTTTATCAGGAACAGATGCCGATATACAACTGGAATTTTATTAATCTAATAGAATACGGGAAACGCCTGATAAATTTTGACCGCGATAACGAGTCCTGCGTGATTAGTGTTGAACCAAAAATGCTTAATACCCGGGTTATTATTTCCCTGGGGCCCAAGCAGCCATCCCCTAAAAAGAGCGAAAAGCCAATAAAGTAGTAAAATTTGTAAAAAATACTTGACAAGTAAGGGGTTATTTGATATATAAGAGGTAATAACTAGAGTAGGGTTATACCACCAGAGATGACTTAAGTTTAAGTCGGAAAGGAGGTTGAAGGCTTAAAAGACCCTAAGTTATCAAACTTTCTGGTGATATACATATAGATGTAATTCTCTAGGCAAAAAGCAAAATCCTAGTATAAATATGTTTATTTTAAAATCGTTTAAGGAGGTTAAACAAAATGAGTAAACGCTTAATACTAATTCTGGCTCTGGCGTTCGTAGTTGGCCTATGTGCTACTACCTACGCAGCAGTGCAGAATGTCAAGGTAAGCGGCGATCTCGATGTAAAAGGCGTGCTGAGAAATTCCATTGCTTTGGCTGACAATCCCAGCAACGTTAATTTTGGTGAATCGATTACTGCGATTCTTTCTACGGTTCGCCTGAGAGTAGACGCTGACCTTACTGATAATGTATCAACCACAGTCAGATTACTAAATGAAAGAGTTTGGGGTGAAGAAGACAGTGCTAGCACTGATATTGATTTAGACCTAGCCTATGTAACTTTAAAAGAATTCTTGTATTCACCTTTGACTTTAACCGTAGGTCGTCAGGAGTTGAGATTTGGTAATGGGCTTATCATTGGTGACCCTGATACCAATGGTATTGCGGCGGGACATACAGGAACTCCTGTAGGTCTACCAATTTCTCTGGATGATCTAAGCAGTCGTAAGGCATTTGATGCTATTCGGGCAACCCTGAATTACGACCCATTAGTAGTTGATCTGGTCATGTCCAAGATAGATGAGAATAATGTTCAGCAATACGATGGTGTCGACCTTTATGGTGCAAATGCTGCTTACAAATTCAATAAAGATTTAATGGGAGAAGCATACCTTTGGCAAAGATCAAGAGACGTTGCTAGTACAACAGGTATTACAAAGGCTGAAAATTTAAGAACTGCAGGTGCTAAAGCGCTCTACACTGGCACCAAGGATTTAGCTTTAGGGTTAGAAGGTGCATTTCAGTTTGGTGACCACGCAGCAAACGTGCTCCTATATCCTGATGAAGGAAGTGCTAATAACAGGAACCGCAAAGTTACCGCTTATGCAATTCAGGCAATAGCCAGCCGTGCATTCCCTAAAGTAAAATATACTCCCAGCGCTCGTTTCAGCTACACCTATCTTTCCGGTGATAAGTATTCTAGTCTAAGTGATAATTACAGGGGTTGGAGCCCAATGTTTGAGGATCAGGCAGGAGGAACCCTGTTTAATAAAATCTTGGGTTACTCCAATGCGCAGTTATTTAATCTATCGGGTAGTATGAAACCGATGGATGATGTAACTGCAACCTTAGATTATTACTATCTAAGAGCAAATCAACCTTTTAATAGTACTGGTACTGTAGTTTTAAGTGGCGTTACAAGTGATCCAGCATATACCATGAAAAATAAGAAAGGTCTCGGTAGTGAAATAGACTTAGGTCTGAAATATGACTACACCGAGGATGTGCAGTTTGGTTTGGGAGCGGGTTGGTTTATCCCTGGTTCAGCCTTTGATAAAGTAAACAAAAAGACTGCTTCCCAGGTCATTGGTTCAATGAAGGTTACTTTCTAACATCTCTGTTAGAACACAAACCCCTCGGGGGAGCAATCTCCCGGGGGTTTTTTTATAGGGGACGGTTCTATTTATTAATATTTATTAAGATTTTTAAGTTAGATTTACCCTTCTTTTACGTCTATTAATAGTAGAGGGAGGGATTTTTTCATGCCCGATATTAAAGTATTAAAAAGAATAATAAAGTATACTTTTAATAACTTTTTTCTTGACAATAATATTTTCTTATGCTATATTTTATTTGGAGGTGGAAAAGAAATGAATAAGATATCTTATGCCGTAAAAGTAGACCCTTCTATTATAAAACGAATAAAGGAGTTTTGCTTGGAACATGGTATAAAGCAAGGTTTCTTTGTAGAAAAGGCCCTACGTGAACAATTGGCCAGAGAAGAGCTTACTGAGGACTTACTTGATTTCAGGAATTTACGCTCGCAGGAAGGTAACGCTATCAGTTTTGAAGACTACCTTAAAAAAAGAGCCAAATAATAGAAGAGAAGTATATAGATAGCTTCCCAACAATTCCTTCCAAAAAATATTGCATAACCTTCAGATTATGTTAGAATTATAGCAAATGTTATATCTCGCCTTCATCTACCATATGCACCAGCCTTACTATCGCAACCTGCTTACTGATGAGTGCAGGTTTCCCTGGGTAAGGCTGCATGGAATAAAAGATTATCTGGATATGGTCGAAGTCCTTGCGGATTACCCGCAGGTCCATCAGACCTTTAATCTGGTTCCTTCTTTAGTGGAACAGATAGAAGATTATGTAAGAGGCAACACCAAGGATTTATTCTTTAGCCTTTCCGCAAAACCCGCCGCCGAATTAACGCCGCAAGACAAGCAATTTATCCTTGAGCACTTTTTTATGATTGACGTGGAAAGGGTGATTTCTGTTTTCCCGCGCTATTATGAACTTTATCGCAAAAAAAGAGACAACGGCAATTTCGCCACCCAGGATTATCTTGACCTGCAGGTTTGGTTTAATCTTGCCTGGATTGACCCCTTATTTAGAGAAAGCTTTGCGCAATTGAGGGCATTGGTTTATAAAGGAAGGTTTTTTAGCGAAGAAGACAAACAAATATGTTTAGATGCGCAAGACGATATCTTGAAAGGAATTATTCCTGCCTATAAAAAATTCCGGGAAAGCGGCCAGATTGAAATTACTGTCAGCCCATATTATCATCCCATCTTGCCTTTGCTTTATAATACCCTGATAGCCAAGGAGGCAAATCTTAAAACCACCCTGCCTAAGGCGATATTTAGTTATCCCGAAGACGCAAATGCGCAGGTTGTTAAGGCCACAGAATTTTTTAAACAAATATTTGGCGCTTTGCCTTCTGGTATGTGGCCGTCCGAGGAGTCAGTAAGCGAACACATCTTGCCGTTTATCATTCAATCAGGAATAAACTGGATAGTAACTGATGAAGCCATACTTTTTAAGACATTAAAAAAGAAAAAACGGGATACGGCGCTTTTGTATAAGCCGTATTTTTTGAAAAGAAAAGACGGAGCATTAAATATTGTATTCCGAGACAGGAACTTATCCGACTTAATCGGGTTTGTTTACCATAGATGGCGCAGTGAGGATGCGGTCGCGGATTTTTCGAAACATTTAGAAAATATCGCAAGTACCTTCAAGGAAAAAAATCCGTTAGTGGTGATTGCATTGGACGGCGAGAATGCCTGGGAATATTACCGAAACGACGGCCGGGATTTCCTTAAACTGCTTTATCAAAGAATTTCGCAGGATAAAAATATAAAGGCAGTTACGGTTAGCGAGTATCTTAAAGCGTTTCCTCCCAAAGAAAATTTAAAACGCATTGCTCCGGGGTCATGGATATACGGCGATTTCAATAAATGGATAGGCAATCCTTATAAAAACCTTGCCTGGGAATACCTGGCGAAAGCGAGACAGGAATGGGAAAGCCTTAAAGAACAAGTCACAGGCCCCAAGTTGGATTTGGCATGGAAGCAGATGTATATCTGCGAAGGCAGTGACTGGTTCTGGTGGTATGGTGAAAACCACCAGCATTTTGACGAGCTCTTTCGCATGCACCTGTCTAATTTTTATACGATTATCGGCAAGGAAATTCCTGGCTATCTCAATCGCCCTCTTAGGCCATAACCTTGCTTAACTTAGCATACGAAAGTGTTGACAACAAAGAAGTTTTGTGCTATAAATAATAAATTAAGATAGTATATTTTCTATGGATAAGACCGATATTTACGAACATCTCGCCAATATATACCTCGATACTTCGCGGAAGAAAAAAGCAAAAGCCAGAGAGCCTCGCCGGTTCAGGAATCTGTTTTTCATCAGTATTGTTGTCATCGGCATCCTTAGTTTTTCCGTAATCACGAATAATGTTCATCAAAAATCACCCTTAGACAGTGAAGTTGCTTTTATCATCCTGCCGGAAGTTATAAAAATTAATTATAATTTTAATTCTATAAAGAAAGAGGCCTATTCCGTAGATTTAAACAGCCTTAATCTTTCGCCGTTTAAGGCGCTGGTTTTTTCCGTAAGAAAAACCGACCCCAATGATGTCGTATATATGAGGGTTGAATTGAGCAACGGCTACAAGGAAGTTTCGGAATTATATATAAAAGATATCCGGTATCGCTGGAAGAGTTTTAAAATCGCGCTTTCGGATTTTAAACGGATTAGTGACTGGTCAAATATGGCAAGGATTTCTTTTGTCGTAGAGGAATGGAACACCAAGAATAAGCACGGTGTGGCCTATATAGACGATGTCAAATTTATCCGCTAATAAAGGAGGAGTGTAATGCGAATAATTGCCATTACAAATCAAAAGGGAGGGTGTGGCAAAACAACCACAGCTATAAATCTGGCTGCTTCTCTGGCAAATAACGAAAGAAAGGTTTTATTAATTGATTTGGACCCGCAGGCGCACGCATCTTTAGGTTTAAATGTAAACGCAACACTCAGCATCTATAATGTCCTCTCTAAGATGGCAACAAAAAAAGCCAGGCTCGAAGATATCATTATAAAGGTAACCGATAATTTTGACATTGCTCCTTCCAGCATTGTCTTAAGCACATTAGAGCAGGAACTCGCCGGAGAAATCGGCCGCGAGTCCCGGCTGTGGGAGACTTTTAATGATTTTAAAGGTAATTATGATTATATATTAATCGATTGCCCTCCTAATTTAGGCATCCTGACCATAAATGCGGTCAGGGCATCTTCTGAGGTGATTGTTCCGGTT
Organism: Candidatus Omnitrophota bacterium; assembly: GCA_030692055.1. The sequence continues at coordinate 10,690 of JAUYCY010000072.1, forward strand.
GAGGCGAGCAGGTTTTCCTTAGCCGGGTTAAGCCAACTTACCGACATCATTAATCTGGTTAAGCAGCGGCTCAATCACGACGTCAATTCCCAGGTTTTGGTTGCTAATTTCGACTCGCGGCTTAAGCATTCTTTCGTGATGCTCGCCAAAATCAAAGAGGCGTTTAAAGCGAAAATGTTTAATACCATAATCCACATAAATGTTAAATTAAAAGAGGCGCAAAACGAAGGCAGGGACATCCTAACCTACGATAAATATTCGCGGGGTGCTAAAGATTATTTCAGCCTTTCCCGCGAGATTATTACGCAGGAAAAAACGCCGATTCCCTCGCTGGAAAAAGAAATGCGCAAGATCCTCAAGGAAAAACTCCCCCGGCTTACTGAGGTGGTTTTCTCGGTATTTGCCCCCGAGGCAAAAGAGGTTTATGTGGCAGGTGAATTTAACGGCTGGAAGCGCGATGATGCCACCCGCATGCAGGCTAAAAACGGCACGTGGTTTAAGAGGGTTAATTTAGGTACTGGCCGCCACCATTACCGTTTTATTATTGACGGGAAATGGACGGAAGACCCGAGGAACCCGCTTAAAGAAACCAATCCTTACGGCGAGATGGATTCTCTGATTGAGGTTTTAAAATGACAATGGAAGGGAAGGAAATACAGGAAGGTAAAATTTTCGCGGTAATCGGGTACCTCGGCATTCTCTGCATCGTGCCCCTTCTTTTAAAAAAAGAAAATAAATTCGCTTTCTATCACGGAAAGCAAGGGTTGGTCCTGTTTATCGTGGAGGTAGCGGCATTTATTCTAAGCGTTATTCCTTTTTTGGGGCCGTTGATGTTAAGGATTGCCTTTTTTACCTGCGGCCTTTTCTCGCTGTGGGGGATTATTCAGTCATTGTTAGGAAATTACAGCCGGATGTTTCTGGTCTCTGATATTGCCGACAAAATTACTCTTTAAGAATTAACCTAAGTGGTCAGTTATTTTTAGGGAGGGATGTAATATGGTTAAGAAAAGGAGAAAGGCACCTAAGAAAAAATTGGTAAAAAAATCCGCAGTAAAAAGACGCCCCGCCAAGAAACGCGTATCCAAGAAACGGCTCCCCGCCCGCAAAAAAATAAAACAGAATATTATCGGCAAAGTTACCCATTATTTTCCCCATGTAAGGGCAGCGGTAATAAAACTAAAAGCGCCCTTATCTATCGGCGATACAATTAAAATTAAAGGCCACACCACTGATTTTACTGAGGTTATAACTTCTATACAGATAGACCATGTGCCTATCAACACCGCCAAGAAAGGCGATGAGATAGGGCTTCTGGTTAATTCCCGCGTCAGGCAGCACGATATAGTTATTAAGCCGCAAAAAAAATGACTTTAGCCGTTAGTATTATTGCTAGGGATGGGATTGCTATCGCTTCGGATAGCCGGGTTACCAGCGGAGATCCGCGCGGGCCGACTACTGTCAACGATACAGTTAAAAAGATATTTGAAATGGGAGATTTTTGCGGCCTGACGATTGCCGGTGATGGCGGGCTGGGCGCCAGTTTAATTGACGTTATTTATTATGAATTGCACAAGAACCCCAGTTATCGCTCTCTTAGCGTAGATGATATGCTGGTGGTAAGCAGGGATTGCGCCATCAGAAAATATAATGAGTGGTTTACTAACGTAAATTATGAAGAACGGCCGACACTGCACTTCATCTTAAGCGGCTACCGAAAAGACATCAGCAATTCTAATTTTATTGATTCGCCGGAGATATTTACCTTGCACAGCGAGCGCAATTTTTCCCCGCATCGCTGGACGCTCTTAGGGTTCATGGCTATCGGCATTACCCCTTTGGCAACCTATCTGTTAAATAGTTTGTATACCAAAGAGATTAGCCTCAAACACGCTTTGGAGTTGGCAACGTTTTCTATACTGGAGACAGCTTCGCAGGACGGAAAAGTGGGAAAGGATATACAACTGGCTTCGTTTTCACTGAAGCAGCCGTTTAAATTATATATGCAAGACGAAATCTACGAATACACCTACGAGGCAGATCGGCACAAAAGGAATTTAAGAGACGCGTTTTACATTGACTGAGGCCATAACTTACGGAGCATAAGCGAACGTAAGTTATTCGGCCGAAGTCATCCTTGACATCGAAGATGTCAAGGAACTAATTAGGAGGGAGGTGAATTAGGATGAGGATGTCAGATATTGAAAAAAAATCCAAAGCTGCAGGTATTAAAGACAGCTGGAAATTTTCCAAGAAGGAACTGGTTAAGGCAATTCAGAAGGCCGAGGGAAATTTTGATTGCTTTGGGACAGCTGCTAATTATTGCGACCAGATGGCCTGCTGCTGGAGAAGTGATTGTCTAAGATAAAAAACAATCCCAACGAAAGGAAATTATGAAATACAAATGCCAGATATGTCAGAGGGATATTGATGATTTTGTAAGCATCGCCCATATTAAGGCCGAGGAGTATCTTTTGGAATTAATCCGGCGCGACCATCCTCAGTGGCACGAAAGCAAACAAACCTGCCATAAATGCATTGAATATTACCGCAAGTTAGTAAAGGAATCAGAAATCTAAAAAGGAGGCTTACCGTGTTAGGATTTTCCGGAATTTTTGATGTGCTTTTATTGATTGCTTTAGGCATTGGTTATATGGTTATCTATTTTGCCAAAAGAGAAGAGAAGGAACTGCGGTTTTTCGGTATTGTTATCGGCGGGGTAATTATTGTATTATCATTATGTTACTTTGTAGGCAATATCTGGCTTCAGGCAAAATTCTGCGGCCGCACGCACGCTTTTAAAGGTATGATGCAAAAAAGGATGATGCCGCAGCAGATGCCGATGGCGCCAGCGCAGAAACCCTAAGTATAATTACACTTTCCTTTGATTTTCTAACCGCGTAGTCCTTGAGGTACGTTTCTCCCACGCTTTCTAATCATTTAATAATCAGGGATGTTCTTTCACCCATTAATCAGGATAAAGTTAATTACTATCTAAAGAAACCTTAATTATATTTCTCGCAGATACAACGAGAAGAAAGCCCCATAATTTGATAATTTGTTCATAAAAGGGAAAAGATACCTGCTTATAAAGAGGGCAGGCGAGGTGGATACGGGTTGTCATTTGATACTTGCAATTGCTGGAAATATGAGATATAATTGTTGTAAATATACACAACAATTGTTGTAAATATACACAACAAGGAATATACAAAATGACGGACTTTTTAAAGTTTACCAAATCGGACTTGCGCCGCCGGGTGCTTTTGTATTTCTTCACTAATCCCGACCAAGACGAACTGATGGATAAGATTGAAAATGTAGAAAAGGATGTAGCGAGGGAAATAAATTATAATGTTTATTCACAGGAGGTTAAGGAGCACCCCCTGTAATAGTAAAATAAAAGATTAAAGAACAATAGAGAGGGCGTATGCCTAAAAGAAAAAGATATTTCTTTTCCGTAATTGAGGAAGGGATTCAAAATCCCAAGTTTGCAGGCTATAGGGGCGGTAGAATTGAGGTGTATGATAGAAAGAGCAAGTCTGGCTATGCCTGCTATGAAGCACGGTTTTTTATTCCGGCAGAGTTTATAGGCACCTTTAGAGATACGTGGGATTTTAAAGAATCTGACAAAATGCCGTATATAATTTGGGATTACAAAGAACAAAATAAAGACATCCTACCTGTTTGTTTATAATAATCTACATAATTATTCTTTCCCGTTTAATTTTATCAACACTTTCCCGAATTCCCCGAGAAAAGCAGGATGTCTGCAAAAAAATTCAATATCCTTATCTGTTATAAATCAATAAGTTACAACAAAAATTAAAAATATTTTCACATCGCGTTTAAGTTGGCATAGAAAGTGCTTGTATAAGTATTACTAGGAACTTACAGGACAAAGTCGGACATACTCGGACATAATCAGACAGTCTTTTTAACCTTAACCTTAAAGTAAACAGGAGGCCAAAATTGAATGACGCAAGATTGACCATAACGGATGTTGCAGACCGGATAGGTGTTACCCCCAAAACCATCATCCGCTGGGAAAAAGCCAAGAAAGTAAGCCGTTCCAAGCGCGACTGGCGGGGTTGGCGCGTCTACGACAAAAACGACCTTAAAAAATTAAGAGATTTTAAAGAAACCATAATTTATGAGGAGGATGGCGATGGAAAGAATAGTTAGATTTTTCGGTTTAATGCTTTTGATTTTACTTTTGTCAGTGACGGCGTGGGCAGTAGACGAAGAGAGCGCTGAGGGCTTAAAGATAATCGAGGCAGCTTCTGAGCCGGCAGTAACTCAACCTAATGCTCTGATCCAGCCGCAGTCAGATGTAGCTTCGGCCGATTCTGACTCCAATAAGATGTATTTAGACCCGGTGCGCTATACCTTAGGCCCGGAGGATATAGTGCAGATAGATGTAATGCGCCATCCGGAATTTAGCGGCGTTTATCCGGTAAATTTGGAAGGCAAAATCCAGTATAAATTTGTAGGAGATATCGACGTCAGCGGCCTGAATAAAAAACAACTGGAAGAGAAGGTTACCAAAATTATCTCCAACTACGTAATCAGTCCGGAAGTAAACATAACCATAGTGGAATACAAGAGCAAGGTTATTTATGTGTTGGGAGAAGTCGGCCAGCCGGGAAGGTATTATATGAGAGTAGATAGTGTGCCGGTAAGAGAAGCGGTGGTTAACGCAGGGCTTCCTACATACGCCGCAGCAATGCGTAGATGCCGCCTGATAACTCCTGATAATAACGGAAAGGTTAAGACCCGCTCAGTTGATTTGTATTCTGTTCTTTACGGCGGCGACCTTAATAAAAATATCGCTATGCATCCCGGAGACGTATTGTATGTTCCGGCAACAGTAATGGCTAAGATAATTAGGGTGATAAACCCCGTTACCTCTGTGGTTGGTATGTCAGCCTCTGGCCCGGAAGATGTTTCAAGAGCCAAATCTGCCGCCACAACCTTGGCTAAATAAGGAGAATTTAAGATGGAGAATCAGGAATTTACCAGATTACGCAATCCGGTTGAATACCTAAAAGTTTTTTTCCGTAGGAAATGGCTGTTTATCACACCGCTATTCTTAGGATTAGTTATTGGCATAATCGCCTGTTTTGTATTGCCGCCGAAGTATGAATCTGCCACAGTAATTCTCGTTGAGGAGGAAAAGATTATTAACCCTTTAATTCAGGGGTTAGCTATTTCTACCTCAGTTGCCGACAGAATGCGCACTTTGAAAGAGCAGATTATGGGATGGAACAGCTTGGTTTCATTGACCAAAAAGCTGAATTTAGCCAAAGACGTCAAAAGCCAGTGGGAATTTGAGCAGCTTATCCTGGGGCTAAGAAGAAATATTAATGTCCAGATGCGCGTCCCCAATTTGATTAAAATATTTTATTATGGAAGCAACCCCGCAGAGACTCAGTTGATAACCAAGACGCTCACCGATAATTTGGTTGAAGAAAACATGCGTTCTCAGACTAAAGAAACCGATGTAGCGATTGAGTTTATTACAGAGCAGCTTGAATTATACAAAAGAAAGATTAAAGAATCTGAGCTTGCAGATTTACAAGACCAGCTTAAAAAATTATTGGTTGATTCTACGGAGCAGCACCCCTTAGTCAGGGAAATAAGGCAAAAAATAGACATTGTCAAAAAGGAATTAGAAAGCGGAGATTATAAAGTTGCCGCCACGCCAATTTCTACAGAGAATCCCACCTATAAGGCCTTAAAGCAGGAGTTAGACAAGCTTACCAATAAGGATCTTGCTGTTGCGGCAGGCTCTAATGCTTATGCTGCTAACGCCAATGAACCCAATGACCCTAATGCTTCCATATATAAGTTAATGCTGATGGATAAATTAGATTCTGCTCAGGCCCGCGATAAGAATGTCAACGAAATGATTTACAATATGTTACTGCAAAAATTAGAGACCGCTAAGATTACCCAGCGCTTGGAGGTTTCCAAGCAGGGCACTCGTTATACAATAATCGACCCACCCAGGCTTCCCTTAAGACCGATAAGCCCCAATAAGGTAGTGGTAATGTTGGTAGGGTTAGTTATGGGCGGTTTCGGCGGAGCTGGGCTGGTTTTAGGCAGGGAATTTATGGATCATTCCTTCCTGGATATTGAAGACGCCAAGGAAAACCTGGATTTACCTATATTAGGGGCAATCTCGCGCCTTACTACTCAGGAAGAAATAGATAAGGAGAAATATCTAAAGAGAAAATGGGTTACCATCGTTGCGGTTTCTTCAGTCGTGCTTATTTTCATCGTTATGCTAACTTCCTTTTTTAAAAGGTAGGTAGATATGTATGAAAAATTCTACGAATTCACCGAAAAACCCTTCAACACCACCCCTGATTCAAAATTCTTTTTCCCCAGTCCAAAGCATACCGAGGCCCTAAACAGTCTCATTTACGCTATCAATGAAAGGAAAGGGTTTGTGGTGATAACCGGTGAGATTGGAGCGGGTAAAACTACGGTTTGCCGCACACTACTCAATAAACTTGACCTCAATACCAGGGTTGCCATAATTACCAATACCCATCTTACCTGTAAAGAACTCATTGCCGAAATTCTTGAAGAATTAGAGGTAGATTACAAACCTGGGACAAAACAGAAATTACTATCGCAGCTTAACAGTTACCTGATAAAACAACTTGCACAGGATATAAATATGGTTCTAATCATTGATGAAGCTCAAAATTTGACCTCTAAGGTATTAGAAGAGGTAAGAATGCTTTCTAACTTAGAAACTGAAAAGGAGAAACTGATTCAGATAATACTTGTCGGTCAGCCACAACTTAGAGTGAAACTGGAAAATGTAAAGTTGGAACAATTCAAGCAGAGAATCTCAGTCTACTATCACATAAACCCATTAACTAAAAACGAAACCGAGGAATATATTTTCCATAGGTTAAAACTAGTTAGCTCTAACGGTTTTTATATATTTAGCCCCAAAGCTATAGATTTGATATACGAGCATTCGCGCGGTATTCCCAGATTAATTAATCTTATCTGTGACAGCGCGCTTCTTTCAGGGTTCATTTATAACACCAAAAAGTTAACCGAACATATTATTAATGAAGTAGTTAAAGAACGGGATTTTTATCATTTAGATGAAGAGGATAATCAAGGAACATCCTCAAAGGATACCACAATTAAGATTTATTGTTGCCCGGATTGCCAACAATATAACAACTGTGAACTAAAATGGGTAAGAGGCAAAAAGGGTGAGGAGCAAATTTGTTGTAAGAATTGCGTGGATTATCAACGTTGTGTGGATAATGTCAAAAAGATTAAACTTAATTAACAAGGAGACAAAATGGGAAAACTAACAGAAGCACTAAGAAAAGCAGCAGAGGAAAGACTTGCCAGGATACAAAAACTTGATCAAAAGCCAGACGTAAAGTATCAATTCATTGCCAAAAAGACAGTGGATTCCAAGATTGACCCGAGAATCGTTTCTTTCTATGACCCAAAATCGCCAGTCGCAGAACAATACCGTATCTTACGCACTAATCTTCAGGCCATAAGCTCAAAAAGTCCCATAAAAGCAATTACGATTACTAGTTCAATCCACGGAGAGGGCAAGACCATTACTGCTATAAATCTGGCAATTTCTATGGCTCAAGATTTAAGTAAAAAGAATATTCTACTGGTGGATGCGGATTTACGGCGCGCCCGGATTAGCAAATACTTAGGGTTCAATTCCGAGTTAGGCTTGGCGGATTTAATCGCTAATGGCGCAAATATAGACGAAGCACTTTTTAATATAGGTATAGATAATCTTACCATTTTACCTACCGGTAAGATTCCTCATAATCCTGCCGAGCTTTTGGGTTCAATGAAGATGAAAAATCTGATTACGCTGCTTAAGTCTAAATATGATTATATTATCTTTGATACGCCGCCGGTTATTCCCGTAACTGATGCCGGCTTGGTAGGCGCTCAGACCGATGGCGTGATTATGGTAGTTCAGGCAGAGCGGACCCAGAAGGGCGTAGTTGAGCATGGCGAAGGCCTGCTCAAGCAAGCTCAGGCCAAGCTTCTGGGTTATATCCTGACTAATATTCAGTACCACATCCCCGCGTATATTTACAGATATTTATAATGCCAACCAAAGGAGGCGAGATGCGTTATTTGGTAACCGGCGGCGCCGGATTTATCGGTTCGCATATTGTAGAAAGATTACTCAAAGAAGGACACTTTGTCCGCGTTCTGGATAATTTCTCCAGCGGCAAAGAGGAAAACCTTGATTTTACCAAACACCTAACACCCAACACCTATGACCTAATAAAAGGCGACATCCGCGACAAAGCCACTTGTAACAAGGCTTGCGAAAGTATTGATTACGTTCTGCATCAGGCAGCGTTAAGAAGCGTTCCTAAATCTATGAATGACCCCCAAAGTTACAATGATGTCAATATCAACGGCACAGTTTTTATGCTTCAGGCAGCAGCCAAAAACAAGGTTAAGCGTTTTGTGTTTGCTTCTTCAAGTTCGGTTTACGGAGACATAGATACCTTTCCCGAAAAAGAAGATTTTTTACCCCAGCCCATTTCGCCTTATGCCCTGACTAAATTAGCCGGCGAGCACTATTGCCATATATTTTCCGAACATTTTAATCTGGAAACCATGTGTCTGAGATATTTCAATGTTTTCGGACCCCGCCAAGCCTTGGATGATGAATACGCCGTGGTGGTCCCTAAGTTTATTCATTGTATTTTGCATGACGAGCAGCCGCCGATTTTCGGCACCGGCAAACAATCCCGCGACTTCACCTATATTGATAATGTTGTGGAAGCAAATATATTAGCCGCTACCCAGGGACTAGAAGGGTCTGCCCCTCCCGCAGGAGGCGGGACACCCGGCCTTCCGATAGGCCGGGGTGCGTCCGTAAGTGTCCCTAAGAAAGCAGCTCATATAGTTTTCAACGTCGCTAACGGTAAAGATAACACAGTATTAGAACTCGTTTATGCCTTAAACAAGATCATCGGCAAAAACATCAAGCCCACATTTTTACCCGTTCGTCCCGGAGACGTTTTCCGTACACTGGCAGATATATCTAAGATTAAATCAAAACTAGGCTTTAAACCGAAAGTAGACTTCGAAGAAGGGCTAAAGAGAACAGTTACTTGGTTTCAATCTACGAGCTAAGAGCTACGAGCTATGAGCTCAAATTGATAACAAATTAAGCTTGACAAGTAATACTCTATGTATATAATACAGGATGTTATCCTGTAAATATGTATTATAATATAATCAAAAGGAGATTTCTGATGGCGAGCAAACATGGTAATACTAAAACATTAGGCCCGGTTAGCTCTTTTCTTATCGCCGAGCTTAAAAAATCAGGCAAGAACATTTTCGGGATAAAAGAGGCGCAGTCTATACTGAAAAAGAATGAAAATGCTGCTGCGGATTTATTAAGCGAATTAGTAAAGAGAGAGATTCTTTTGCGGCTGAAATCAGGGCTGTTTTTGATCATCCCGCTGGAGGCCGGAAGCAATTATTTGGAGAACAGGTATATAGTGGCACGGGAACTTATAGCTGCAAAAGATTATTATATTTCGCATTACAGCGCGATGGCGCTGCACGGTATGACTACCCAGCCGGTCCTGAAGGTTTTTACTACTGCGGCCAAACGGGAGAAAAACAGGTTAATTTCAGGGTTGGAGTTTATTTTTATTTACTCCCAGCCGAAGAATCTATTCGGAATAGAAGATAAGTGGATTACCAAACAAGAAAAGATAAGAATAAGCGATTTAGAGAAAACAATCATTGATGCCTTGGTCAGGCCGGAGCTCTGCGGAGGCGTTGCGGAAATTGCCAAAGGGATATGGTTGATAAAAGACAGGATAAATTTCCCGCGGCTGATTACTTACTGCAAAAAAATCAAGGTAAAAGCGGTTGCCAAAAGGCTGGGTTTTATCCTGCAGGAGTTAAATTTAGGTGATGGCACAGCGCTAAAATTACAGGATTACGTAAAAAGAAGCCTTTCCTATGTATTGTTGGATCCCGTCTTAAAGAAACAGGGCAAATATCTTAAACAATGGCGCCTGCGTATAAACTTTAACCCGGAAGAATTAAAATCCATTATTTGGGCTTAGCATAAATGATACGTTTAGGAGAAATAGAAAGACTCTCTGCTAAATTCGGTGTTCCTGCGGAGGTAATTGAAAAAGACTATTGTATCAACTGGCTGCTTATTGCCCTGTCTTCTTTAAAAGAGAAGTCAGGCTTGGTTTTTTACGGCGGCACGGCAATAAAGATGGCTTATTTCCCGGTTTACAGGTTTAGCGAAGATATAGATTTTATAAGCCCGCGCAGTTTTGAAACCGGCGCAATTTTAAGCCTTATGGAACAGCTTTACGGCATTACAAAGGAAAAGGCAAACATCATTTTCTCCACCGATACCAAAACAGTCGAAAAACGGGACGCCAGACTGCAGTTTCTTATCTCTTATGATGGCTTTCCCGAGTTGAGTTTTAATAAAAGGATTAAGCTGGATTTCACCTTTGACGTAACGCCTGTTCAAGATCCGGTATTGAAAAAAGTGTCTTGCAGCTACAGTGATATGGAGAATATATCCGCCAAGCTGCCTGTTTATACCCTTGAAGCGATAGCAACGGATAAAATCGGCACGCTATTAAGCACAACGCGCACAGAACCTCGGGATTTATACGACCTCTGGTTCCTGTTAAAAAGCGGCAGGCTGGATTTAAATAAAGTAAAAGCTAACTTTAAAATAAAATTCGGGTATATTTTAGACTGGCGGTTTGTTATTCCGGCGCTGCATAATCTGATGTATAAGGAGCGCTGGGCGCACCGCCTTTTGCATCAGGTTGCGCGTCTGCCTGATTTTAATCTTGTCTTGGATGAAACAGAGCAGTATGTAAGAAAGTATTTTTAAAAGCTCGGGGAAAATAAATAAGTAGTGTGTCCCCGGAATTACCGTCCCCGGAATTACCGAGCTACGGGCTACGAACTAAGAGCTAAGAAAGACATACAAGATGATGAGACTGGGATGCATAAGAGATAAGTTTGATGCCAGAGATTATTTGATGCGGGCGTATCTTCCCGTTGTAAAGCTTCCTAAAAAGGTTGACCATACCCAAAAGATGTCACCAGTCAGGGAACAGGGAGAAGAAGGGACCTGTGTGGGCTTTGCCGTTGCTTCGGGAATGAAGGAGTATCAGGAGTTTCTTGATTATGAAAAGTTGGTAGAGCTTTCCCCGCGCTTTCTTTATACCGAAGCTAGATTAATTGATGGAATGCCGGGATTAGAGGGGACGACTATTCGGGCAAGTATGCAAGCGTTGAAAAAGAAAGGAGTCTGTCAGGAGAGATTCTGGCCATATTCTGTGCACCAGAAGGACAAACCCAAAGCAGGTGCTAAAGCCAATGCCAAAAAATTTCGTATCATTACCTATGCGCGCATACTTAATCTCAATGAGCTGCGGATGAATCTTTCCAGTATTGGGCCGGTGGTCTTGGGTATTGAGGTCTTTAAGGGGATGTTTAAGACCAAGACAGGTATTGTTCCTCTGCCTAAGAAAAATGAGGCTAGCTTAGGCGGCCATGCGATATGCGCGGTAGGATATACCGATGAAAAGAAACTGATTAAATTTAAAAACTCATGGTCCACCAAATGGGGTGAAAAGGGCTTTGGGTATCTACCCTATGGGTATATCCAGCGTTATATGATGGATGCCTGGTCTTCAGTTGATATTGAGGACCCAAATCCTTTAACCTTGGCGAGTGTAATAAGCTACAGAGAGAACCTTGACAACTCGTGAATTATCAATATCTAGGGAGTAAAGAACAGTGGATTGGTTTGGTAAAAAATCGCTAACTAGTAAGGGGATATTATGTTAAAGAGGCTTATAAATTATCGTGATCTTTTGTTTATGCTTACCTTCCGAGATATAAAAATTAGATACAAGCAGGCAGTAATGGGTTTTGTTTGGGCCATCTTTATGCCGATTATGGCAGTTCTGGCAGGGATATTGGTTAAAAAAGCAATTTCAGTTGTTTCAGGTAAGCCGATGGATTTTGCGGGCGTGATTACCATTTCAGTTAAAGTTCTGCCATGGACTTTTTTTATCAGCGCAACCAGATTTGCTGTCCAAAGCCTTGTAGGTAATAATAATCTGGTAACAAAAATTTACTTTCCAAAAGAAGTTCTACCGTTTTCATCTATATTGGCATGCCTTTTTGATTTTTTTATTGCAGCCAGTGCCCTGACTGTAATACTTATATTCGCGCACATTGGAGCAAGTATTTATCTTTTATGGCTCCCCATTCTTTTATTTTTTTTAGTTCTCTTTACTTCAGGTTTAGGTCTTTTGCTTTCGAGCGCAAATCTTTTTTTTAGAGATGTAAAGTATATTGTGGAAATTATTCTTATGTTCGGAATATTTTTTACTCCTGTATTCTATGAAGCTAGCACCTTTGGAAAATGGAAAGCGTTGCTTTTACTTAACCCCGTAGGAAGTAATTTAGAGGCAATTAATAAGGTAGTGGTTTTACATATGATGCCTGATATATTTTGGCTTTGCTATACCGGAATTTGGTCAATTTCAATATTTTTTGTTGGGTTAGCTATTTTTCGTAAAGCAGAACCTCTATTTGCCGAAAACATTTAAATTGTTTATAAGGAGTTAATAATGAATGTTATTGAATTTAATGGAGTCTATAAGAAATTTAGAAAAGGCGAGAGGTTTAATTCGTTAAGAGACGCAATACCTAATTTATTCCGCAAAAATAACGGACTAGTAAATGAAGAGTTTTGGGCATTAAATAACGTCAGTTTTGATATAAAAAAGGGAGATGTTCTGGGAATTATTGGGCCCAATGGCGCAGGAAAAAGCACGATTTTAAAGCTTTTATCAAAAATTATGAATCCCAATAAAGGGGAAATCAAAATTAGAGGAAGGATATCTGCTTTGATAGAGGTAGCTGCCGGGTTCCATGATGAATTGACGGGCAAAGAAAACATTTATCTTAATGGCACAATTCTAGGGATGAGCAGAAAGGAAATTAATAGTAAATTTGATAAGATTGTTGAGTTTTCAGGGTTGGCCGAATTTATAAATACACCGGTAAAAAGGTATTCTTCAGGAATGCATTCTCGTTTAGGTTTTTCTGTAGCTGCTCATCTGGACCCGGATATCTTACTGGTTGATGAGGTGTTAGCAGTAGGTGATATATCATTTCAAGCTAAATGCGCCCAAAAGATGAGAGAGTTACTTAATAGTGGAGCCACCATAGTTTTAGTTTCGCATAATCTTTCTTTAATTCAGAGCTTATGCAAAAGAGTAATTCTCCTAAACAAGGGAGTAATTGCGCAGGATGGAGCCACGGATGAAGTAATTCCTTACTATGAAAATATCGTTTATCAGGAACAAGAACAGGAAATTAGAAAGAAAGATATTTCAGGGGATTATTTTTTAAAGCCAAATCAAGATACTATTGTAAATATTTCCAATGTGGCTTTTTTTAATAACGAGCATAACAAGAAAAATATTTTTAAATTCGATGAACTTACTTATATTGAAGTAGATTATTATGCAAGAGAAATGATTGAAAGCCCGGTTTTTTCATTAGATATTATCCGGGCTGATGGAGTTTTATGCTGTTCATCAAATACAAAAGATAATTCGGGGTTTATAGGAAAGATTAGCGGCAAGGGAACAGTGACAATAGACTTAGGAAAAATGGGCTTAGCCCCTGGTATCTACATAACTAAAATATCAGTTTGGGATAGGGATATGATTCATCCATACGTGATTAGAAAGAAAGATATTTTTAGAATTGAAACCGATAGCCGCAATAAACAAATTGACGGTATTTTTTTACCGCGCCTAGTGTGGTCAAAGTAAGATCATAGAATAGATTTTAGTAATTTTAAAAAAGCCAAATAAGAAGATAAAGCAGAAATTTTCAAGTTGCTTAAATTAGTTAATATGCACTATATGCCTTCGCAAGAAATGCCGGCCTTAACCTATGAAAATTATTTTGTGGCTAAAATAGACGAGAAAATCGCGGGTTTTTGTGCATATAAAATAGTTTCTTCGCTAATAAATCAATATGTAATGTCGTTTCAGTTATATATTTAATAGTCAGTTGAAAGGGATGTTGATATGAGGATTTTTAACCGTAGCTATTTAAAAACATTTATATTTGAACAAAAATGCATCCCTTGTCGCGTAAAAAAGCAATACTATTTATTCAGAAATAAGATTTTTAACATAAATACTAAGAAATATTGGGATAATGTTTGGTTAGCCGAAGCAAATAATATACCTGAGCACAGATTTCATCCTTTGCTTTTTGAAAAGATCGTATCAATGGTCCCCTGTAAAAGTAAAATTTTAGAGTTGGGTTGCGGTTTGGGAATACTTCTAGAAAAGTTGAAAAATAATAATGAATGTGGTGTATTCGGTATCGATTTTTCTGAAGAAGCGATTGATTTCATAAGGAGTAAGAAACTGCAAGGGATGACTGCAAAAGTGCCTCCTATAAATCTGTCTTCAAACTCATTTGATGTAGCAATAGCTATTGAACTATTAGAACATATAAATAATCAAAATGAGCTTTTGAGGGAAATGTATAGGGTAACTAAACCGAATGGCTTTTTAATTATTGCGGTTCCTGACAATACATTGCATCCGGATCAAAAAAGAGAACACGTGTCGATTTTTGATGAAAGAAAATTATATAAACTGATGTTAAAATTAAAATTGAAAGAAATAGAAATTGTTAGAATACAAGAGAAGGAACCCGAGAAAATATTCAGATTGATAGTAAAAGGAAAAAAATGACTAAAGTATTAGTTGTTATACCTATTTTTAATGGAGAAAAATATATTGCTGAAGCAATCGACAGTGTTCTTTCTCAAACATATCAAGATTTTCAAATTGTTGTTGTCGATGATGGTTCAAATGATAATACCGAAAAAATTGTTCTGAGTTATATTGATAAATATCCTTCAAAAATAAAATATATACGTCAGAATAATGGAGGAGCGGCTTCAGCTAGAAACAGGGGCATAAAATCAGTAAGTAGCGAATACGTTGCTTTTGTCGATCATGATGATGTCTGGTTACCAGAGAAATTAAAGTATAATATGGAAGTTTTAGAAAATAAGAAACACTTAGCTTTTGTTTGTTCAGAGGCCTATCGAATAAATGAACATGGCGAAATAATTGATAAACTTCAGAGATTGAGCAAAGATGCCGAGGATTTTGAATCTCTTTTTAATAGAAATTTTGTTCTCACTTTAACAGTTACTGCGAGACGCAGCTCTATCGAAAATGTAGGCTTTTTCGATGAAAAAATTTCTTATAGTGAAGATTACGATTTGTGGCTACGATTAGCTAAACACTATAAATACAAATATATTGACCTCCCGCTTGCTAAATACAGAACACATTCAAGCCAGAAAAGCAGCAACTTATATATGATTTATGCAAACA
Organism: Candidatus Omnitrophota bacterium; assembly: GCA_030692055.1. Next base: position 26,181 of record JAUYCY010000072.1, read on the forward strand.
TATTAAAAACGTTAAAAAAGAAAGAAATTTCCAATAATGTAAATTTTTTAACATATCGAAAAAAAATTGCAAAACTTTATTACCATTTAGGAGAAATTTGTGTTCAAAATAATAATTACTTGCAAGCTTCGCTGGATTTTTTGCATTCATTGAATATGCACCCGATTATTGGTTATTACATTTGGCCCGATGAAATAAAAAAAATTAGATTTACATTTATTTATAGAATTTTTAGAATATATTTTCTTTGTATTTATTTTCTCGCGCGTGCAATAAAAAATAATTATTTAATATGATTTTACATGACAAGAAAAAGATACTGTTTGTAAATGATACAACTGAACTATATGGGGCTGAGGTTAGTCTACTTGAGATGACCAGTTCGTTACGTGAATATAAACCCCTAGTCCTTCTTCCTGGAGTAGGTCCTTTACAGCAGGCTCTAGAATCCCGTAATATTGATGTATTAATCAGAAATTTTAAACAAGATATGGGATTATTAAAAAATAATCTTATTTTTTTTAGATTGCTAAATACTGTTTTGTCGGAAAATTCAATAAGTCTTTTACACCTTAACAAGCCTTTTGATTACATTTTTTCAGCGCGATATGTATCTTGGATAAAAAAAATCCCAGCTGTTGTTCATGTTAGAGGAAAATATTGGCCCAGGATATCACAAAAAATCCTTTTATCAAGATTCGATAGGATTATTTGTGTATCTGAATACTGTAAAGACTATCTTCTGCAGAAAAGAAGGTCTGATTTCTTGTGTCGAATTTCTCCTGAAAAGACCACGGTAATTTATGATGGGAAAAGACTTGAGAGTTTTTATTTTGATTACGATAAAAGGTGTTCTGCACGCAGAAAATTAGATGTAAGTAATCACGAAATTGTTATAGCTTTGATCGGTTATTTAAATCCAAACAAAGGTCAAGATAAATTCATAGAATTGGCTTATGAATTATTAAAGTATAACCAAAGTTTGAAATTTTTTATCATAGGAGATACTATTAATGAAAAATATATGGATTATAAAAACAGATTATTAAGGTTAATTGAGCAATATGGACTAAAAGATAAATGTATTTTAACAGGTTTTATAAATACTTCTGATGTGTTGTTTGGTATTGACATCCTTGTTAATTTAAGTAAACATGAAGGGCTTTGTCATAGTGTAATAGAAGCTATGGCAGCAGAGCGAGTTGTAGTTGCTAATGCCGTAGGGGGTATCCCTGAGGTTATAGGAAGCGATGGGGCGGGTTTTCTAGTTGAAGTCAATAATATATATAAAATGAAAGATATCATTTCTAAATGCGCTGACGATGAGAAAATAAGAATAGAAATAGGTAAAAAGGCTAAAGAAAGAGTAACAAAATTATTTAATATTAATGATTATATAGACAAAATAGAAAAATTATATGGAAAGCTCTTGTCTAATTAGTAATTAAATTTATTATGATAAAAATAAGTGTAATCATACCTACTTTTAATTGCGGAAAGTATATTTCCGATGCGATTAAGAGCGTTTTATCTCAACGTTACACTGACTACGAAATAATCGTTGTTGACGATGGTTCCATAGACAACACTAAAGACATACTGCATTCTTACATTGATAAAGGAATCGTGAAGTATATTTACCAAAAAAATAAAGGTTTACCAGGCGCGAGAAATACAGGAATAAAAGAGGCGAAAGGTGAATTTATTGCTTTGTTAGATGCTGACGATGAGTTTATGCCTGGCACTTTAGATAAATGTTTTTCTGCTATTAATCAATCTGGTGCCGATTGGTGCATAACCGATATTTTAAGATTAGAAAATGGAAAGGAAGAAATAAAAAGATCGCAAGTACCGGTAGATAACTATCTTATCAATATATTGAAACGGGATTTTATTAGATGGGCAGTTTTCTTTAAAAAAAAGGTTCTTTTTGAGATTGACCTGTATGACGAAGCAATGATTAACAGGGAAGATTGGGATATAAATATACGGCTTATAGAAGCAAATAAGAAATTTTTATATATACCAGAACCTCTTTATAAATACAAAATCAGGAAAAAAAGTATAACAAAGAACAATACAAAAAAAATTCTTTTTTTTACCTTAAAACTTTTACAAAAACATCACAAAAATCTTGCAGATTCAGGTAATAAACAAGTAGCCAAAATTTATTCTCAAAATATGTGGGATTTGGCAAGAGAGTTTCTATACGAATTAAAAGATATAAAAAGCTTTATTTATTGCATTAAAGAAAGCATGAAATATGATTTCGATCTAAAGCGTTTAATTAAACCATTAATTCTAAGATTTAAAAAGACAAGATAAAATGAAAATTGCAATAAATGCTACCTCATTGAATGGGTTAGAAAGAAGCGGATTATTTGTTTATACTGACAACTTACTAAATAATCTTGCCGCGGCTGATCCGAAAAATGAATATTTTATCTTATTTAATTCATTACGCAGAAAGTCGCATCAAATGCCTGGTTCTAATAAGAGCAACTTTAAAAAAGTTGTTTTACCAGTTCCAGATATGAAGTTTCCTTTGAGAAATTTTATCTTAAATAATTGTTTCTTACCTAATTTTTTTAAGAAAAATAACTGTGATATTTATCATGCTCCTGCGGGGTTTAGTCTGCCTAGCGCAAATCGCATTAAGAAAATATTAACCGTCCATGATTTAAGGACGTTAAAAATAGCAGATAATGATTATCCTCAGGATATCAGTTCTTTACGTAAGGCGCTGAAATCAGCTGATGTTTGTATAACAGTATCTGAAGCAACTAAAAAAGATATCTTAGATAATTTTAATGTGCTACCTAATAAGATAAAAGTAGTCTACGAGGGCGCAGAAGAAAGATTTAAGCCAATAAATGACCAAAATAAGTTAGATTACATACGTAATAAATACGGTTTAAATAAAAAATACTTTTTTTCTGTAGGCGCAGCTCCCAGAAAAAACGTTGAGCGTCTTATAAGAGCGTTCAAATTATTTAAATTTAATAATGATTTTTTATTAGCGATAGGAGGAGAGGGAAGCAGCGGCCCATGGGCCGCTAAACATAAAAGCTTAATTAGGGATTTAGGCTTAGAAAACAAGGTGATAATGCTTGGATATATACCGGATGATGATTTGCCCATGCTATATAACGCAAGTGAATGTTTTGTTTTCCCTTCTCTTTATGAGGGTTTTGGGATTCCTCTTCTAGAGGCAATGAATTGCGGGGTTCCCATAATTGCATCTAATGTTTCTTCGTTACCGGAAATTGGCGGTGACGCCGCTTTGTATGTTGACCCCTATGATGAAACAAGTATCGCTAAGGCGATGAAAAAAATAGCAGAAGATGAGCAGTTGAAAAAACAGCTTATCGAAAAAGGATTTAAGAGGGCGAAGGAATTTAGCTGGCAAAAAATGGCCAGAGAGATTCTTCAAATCTACAATGAGCTTATTTAATAAACAAAACTCCGATTCCTCCAGATTCGTCATCCTTATGTACCATAAGGTGGGTAATAATTATTCTGAATTTATTCCTGCTTTAAATTCGAAGGTTTTTGAAAAGCAAATAAAGCTATTAACAAAGCTATATGATGTCGTTTCCTTAGAAGATATTTTTTCACAAAGGATTAAGGATAGAAAAAGAGCTAAAGCAGTAATAACTTTTGATGATGGCTATAAATGTATCTATAAGTATGCGTTCCCTATTTTAAAAAAATATAAAATACCAGCAAATGTATTTTTAACCGTAGATGCAGTAGAGTCCAATCAACCTATATGGTCTGATTTATTAAGTTGCTATATAGGTTTTACTAAGATGAATGCGCTAGAGTTATCTATAGGTGAAAATAAATTTCATTTTGAACTTACAGATAGAAATAGAAGATTAAACTCTTTGAACCAAATAAAGGCATTGTTAAAAGGGTTGCAAGAAGCGCAAAAATTATTACTTTTGGAAGAAATAAAGCAAAAATTAGATGTAGATAATCCTGACAATGGGATCTTAGATATGCTTTCTTGGGATGAGATTAAGGAAATGTCTGAGAATAACATTTATTTTGGTGGACATACCTTAACGCATCCAATTTTAACAAAAATAACATTAGAAAAGGCAAAACATGAAGTTTTGAACTCTAAGGAGATTATAGAGAAAATGATAGGTAGGCCCGTAACCACTTTTGCATATCCTAATGGGCAAAGTGATGATTTTAATAGTGATATAAAGAAGATATTAAGTGAATCAGGTTATAAGTCAGCCTGCACGACCGTATTTGGTAAAAATGACATTAATACTGACAGATATGAATTAAGAAGGATATATACTTCTGGAAACAGTTTATTCAAGTTTAGATTAAGATTAAGGAAGGCATAGTGAACTCTACCCTGATAACAGAAAATGAATTTTCCACAATGAAAAGTGATTGGAATGCACTTTTACAGGAAAGCTCTAATGACGAGTTCTTTCTTACTTGGGAATGGGTATTTAACTGGTGGCAGGTTTATGGAAAAGGTAAGGAGCTTCTCATAATTTCCGTAAAAGATAAAAATGGCAGCTTATTAGGCCTTGCTCCTTTTTATATAAGGAAAGAAAAGTTATATGGCTTTGTTACTGTCCAAAAGATTGTATTTTTAGGAATAGGGGGCAATGTTGCCCCGGAATATTTGAATCTGATTATCAAAAGCGGATATGAAGAGATAGTAATCAAGGAAGTTTTTAATTACTTGATGTCAATCAGTGATAAATGGTCAGTTTTATATTTTAGCGATATTTTAGGTAATCATAAAATAGCAGATTTTATTATTAAAGAGGCAAACGAGAGAAAGTTAGCGTTATTAAAACAAAAGATCGGGATACCGTGCGTTTATATTGCCCTTCCTGGCACATGGGAAGAAATGCAGCAGAGATTAGCCAGTAAGTTTAGATACAATATTAAGTGGGGAAGAAAGAAGCTCTCTGAGATATCGGGTTCGCAAGTTAAGTTATTTTTTAATGAAGAGATACCGAATAAAACAATGGAAGAAATATTTTCTCTACATAACAAAAGAATGGAAGAAAAAGGATTTAATGGAAAATTTCATCTTCAGGATTATAAGGCTTTCCATGTTCAATTATTAAAGTTGGCGCCTCAGCATAAAGCTTTAGCTGTGTTTCAAATTAATGATAAACCTATCGGTATGGTCTACGGGTATTATTATCAAGATAAAATATATTTCTATCAATCTGGTTTTGATCCGGATTCAGAATATAAAAAATATAGCATTGTTCAGATTTTACTTAGTTATCTAATAGAGAAATCAATTCAGTTAAAATGTAAAGAGTTTGATCTGCTAAGGGGTGGAGAGGATTATAAATATAGGTGGACGAATTTAGAAAGAAATAAAGATTCTATTATGGTCTTTAATAACCGGAGCCTGAAAGGTAAATTTTTCTTTTATAAGCATGCCCTTAGGCAAATTATAAAGAAAATGACAGGTAAGATAAATGTTTAACTGGTTAATACTTATATTTGTGTTTTTAATACCATTAGAAAACAAAACTTCAGTCTGGCTTAACTTTGGCGGTGGGATAAATCTGACTAATATTTTTATTTTTTTACTGATAATAATTTGGATTATTAGAGGTTTTAACAACAGATCTTTAGTTATAAAAAATGAGTTAAACTTTCCTATAGTTTTATTTATATTACTAATAACCTTGTCTATATTCACTGGATACGTAAAATTAGGAATTTCCTTTTTTGGAGATGAATTCCGGGTTTTTAAAAGTTTAATCTCTACTTTTTTACTCTTTTTTATTGTTGCTAATAATATTAGTAAAAAAAGGGATATGGTGCGTATTGTTGGCGTTATAAGTTTTATGATTGTTTTTGTTTCTTTATTAAGTATCAAAGAATTCAGAGGAGCAGACATATATCATTATGATGAGGGAAGCAGAATTGAACTTTTTGGTATGCAGCCAAATATGTTAGGTGCTTTTTTTGCGCAATATATTCCAATATTTGCTGCTTTGTTTTTAATGTTGAAGAAATTGAGAGCAAGGATTTTTTATTTATTCCTTTTCTCAATATGTGCTCCGGGATTAATGTTTACATATTCCCGCGGTGCTTATTTAGGATTAATGGGAGCTTTAGTTATGATGGCAATTCTAGGAGGAGCTAAATCTTTTCGCAGGTCCACACTATTAATCGTATTTGCATTTTGCGCTATAAGTTTATTGTTTGGCCGCGGCCATCTTATCCCTGTATCAGTAAAAGAACGTTTTGATATGATAAAAGATCCGGGAGAAGATAAGAGCGTAGCCTTACGCAAAGAAGCCTGGGCTTTAGCAAAGGAATATATACGCCAATCGCCTCTGATAGGGCAAGGTTATGGCGCGTCAGATCAACTTTTATATTTGGAAAGTATTAAAGGTCAATTAGATACGCATAATATGTATTTAGATATTGCCATGGAATCAGGTATCCCAGCTGTTTTAGTTTTTATGTGGATGATAATTAAGGCGATTCTAACTTCAGTAAAGGCTTATCGTAGAACAGACGATGACTTTTACAAAGCAATTTGTTTAGGCTGTATTGGCTCAGTAGCTGCTTTAGCTATTGGCAATTATTTTGGAACCAGGCTAACGCTTCTTGCAGTAAATGGTTATTTCGGAATATTGTTAGGTTTAGTTGCGAGAATTCGCTATATAGAGCAAACAGATTTAGCCAAAGCTAAAAAAGGTGCTAAAAATAATTCAAAATGGTAAAAATTCTCTATCTCATCAATAATATTAAGGAAGCCGGTGCCCAGAAGCATCTGGAAGATGTTTTACTTGGTTTAGATAAAACTAAATTTGAGCCGTGGCTAGTAACTCTTAAAGACGCTAACGAAATTAGAGATGTTAAGGTCGCGTCCCTTAACATAAACAAGATATACGATATCAATGGTGTGAGAGGTTTGATGAAATTAATTAAGTTAGTCCGCAAAGAACAATTTGGCATTATTCATTCTTATCTATTCAGTGAAAATATCCTTGGGGCGATAGCCGGAAAAGTCGCGAAAGTACCAGTTATTATCACAAGCCGTAGAGATACCGGCATGCTATATCAAAACAAATTTCATTATTTCCTGATGTACCGTTTGACCAATATATTTGTAAATAAAATCATATGTGTTAGCAATGCAGTAAAAGAAGCTGTAATTAGTAAGGAAAAAGCAAATCCTGTGCAAATTGAAGTTATATATAACGGCGTAGATAGCAAAAAGTTTCAGGTCACAGGCCACAAGTCGCAACTCAAGGATTCTTTAGGCATAAAAGAAAATGAATTTGTAGTGGGGATGATTGCAAATCTTGGTTGGATAAAGGGGCATAAGGATTTTATTGAAGCGGCGGGGATAGTTTTAAAAGAAATACCTAATGTTAAGTTTCTACTGGTAGGAAGCGGGCCGTTGTTGGAAAGCCTCAGGTCGCAAGTCGCAGGTCTCAGGCTAGAAGAGAAAGTACTATTCTTAGGCACGAGAAAAGATATACCAGAGTTGCTATCCATAATGGACGTTTCGGTTAATGCTTCTTATTCTGAAGGTATGTCCAATACGATTTTACAATCAATGGCAGCTGGGGTTCCGGTGGTAGCGACAGCTGTTGATGGGAATTTGGAAACAGTAGTTGATGGGGTTACGGGTATATTGGTGCCGCCAAAAGACCCTCAAGCTATGGCTAAGGCTATTGTAAGAATATTAAAAGATAGGGAATTGGCGAGAAGAATGGGGGAGAGCGCTAAAAAAACTATCCATGAGAGGTTTACCATTCAGATAATGCTTAAGAATATGGAGGATTTGTATAAACGGTTATTAACTCCAAAGATTGCGTTTATTTTCTCACAATTTCCTTGCTATGATGAGACATTTATTATGAGGGAGATGAATCAGCTTAAGATGGAAGGTTTAAACTTTGTCATTTATTCTATAAAGCGGAATAGAGACAAGATTATTCACAGCGAAGCAGAAGCGCTGGTAAAAGATACTTATTATTTGCCCCTGTTTTCCTTAAGGCTCTTTCTTATAAATTTATTTTACCTGATTAGGAATCCAATCAGATATTTAATTGTTTTTTGCCAGGTATTCTTTGGTAATCTTAAAAGTCCAAATTTTTTCCTAAAGACCATTATTTCCTGGATGCAGGCAGTGGGATTTGCATGGAGAGCGAGGAAGGATAGAGTTATCCATGTGCACGGCCAATGGGCAACATTTCCGGCTACGCATGCTTTTATTATTTCAAAATTAAACAATATCCCATTTAGTTTTACCGGTCACGCGCATGATATTTACCTTGATACTACCATGTTGGTTAAAAAGATGAGAGAGGCGAAGTTTGTGACGACATGTACGGAGGATAATAAGAAGTACTTGCTAAGATTAGTAGATGCTCCAGTGCTCCAGCGTTCTAGTGATCGTTTAGGGACAGTCCCCTTCGGGGACAGTCCCTTAGCGGATAAGATAATTGTTAACCATCATGGAGTTGATATAGAGAGATTTAGTATTAAGAAACTCAGTGTCCCAGTGTCCCAGTGTCCCAGTATATTTCGTATTCTTTCTGTTGGGAGCTTGTTAGAGTGCAAAGGTTTTGATATCTTGATTAATGCCTGCAAGATACTAAGAGATCAAGGTATTGATTTTGAATGTACGATTGCTGGCGGCGGTCCCTTAGAAAAAAGTCTCAGGTCACAGGCCACAAGTTTCAAGTTAGAAGAAAAAATAAAGTTTACCGGTTATATTACTCAAGATAAGTTGATTCCTCTATATCAACAGGCAGACGTATTTGCGCTTGCAATGCGTTCAAAGATTCATTGGGGAATACCGAATGTGCTATTGGAAGCAATGGCAGCAGGCAGTGCGGTTATTTGTACCCACCTTCCTTCAATTCCAGAACTAATAATTGATAATAAGACTGGTTTTATTATCCCGGAAGAAAACCCTCAGGCACTGGTGGATGCGTTAATCAGGCTTTATCAAAATAGCGATTTAAGAAAGCAGATAGCCAGCGCAGGTTTTGAGGTAATAAAAGAAAAGTTCAATATTGAAAAAAATGCACAAAATCTAATCGCGATATTTAATAAGAAAAGTCGGGCACCTTTAAATGTTCTTTTTGTCGTTCCCTATCTTCTTACAGGCGGAGCAGAAAGGGTGGTAATTAATTTAGCAAAAGGGTTAGATAGGAGAAAGTTTAATCCTATTGTATGTTGTTTAACTACAAGAGGGGAGCTTGCTGAAGAGCTGGAAAATAACGGGATAAGGGTTATTGTGTTAGGTAAAAAAGGCAAATTCGATATTTCAGTTATCAGAAAGTTGGCCGCTGTCATCAGAGAGAATGATATAGATATCATAAATACCCATCTTTGGGGAGCAAATTTCTGGGGCAGGATTGCCGCAAAGAAAGCCGGTGTAAAAGTTATTATTGCCACGGAGCATAATGAAGATGTCTGGAAATCCGGATTGTTTCTTATGCTGGATAGGTGGTTGGTACGTAGCACGGATAAGATAATTGCGGTGTCGAATAAGGTTAAGGAATTCTATGTAGGTAAGGGGATTCCGGAGGAGAAAATAGAAGTTATATATAACGGGGTAGAGTCTAAGAGTTTAGCGGGTTATGAGAGTTTAGCGGGTTCAATTAGAGAAGAATTTGGAATAAAAAAAGATGAAATAGTATTGGCGATAATTGGCAGGCTTGTGCCGCAGAAGGGGCATAGGTATTTGTTTGAGGCGGTGAGCGCGTTAGATGGGCAGTATAAAGTTAAAGTGATAGTAGTAGGTGACGGCCCATTGTTACGCAGTCTCAGGTCTCAGGTTGCACGTCTCAAGTTGCAAGAAAAAGTGATATTTACGGGGTTAAGAAAAGATGTAAAAGAGATTTTGGGGATCACAGATATTCTGGTGATGCCTTCATTGAGAGAGGGTTTACCGATGGTAGCGCTTGAGGCAATGGCAGCAGGAGTGCCGATTATTGCCGCTAAGGTAGGCGGAATACCGGAAATAATTACAGATTGTCAAAATGGGCTCTTGGTAGACTCAGAGAATAGCAAAGAAATTTCTCAGGCAATTAGGAGATTAGTGCAAGATAGGGCATTGCTGCAAAAGCTGGGAAAGAATGCCCGGCATACTTTTGAAAATGGCTTTACTAATGAAATTATGCTTGAGAAGACAGAACAGCTTTATCAAAGATTATACAAAGCAAAAGTTATAGACAATGCATAAAAGAAGCCTTTCTATATTATTGATAGTAGTTTTTCTTAGCGGGATATTTTTTGCCACTTTTGGTTATTTTACTTTAAAGAAAGCTAAGTATTTTGTGCAAAAGGTAGTGACAAAAATAGAATCACGCAGGTTGGCTAATTTGCCACGCGCAACTAAGCCATTGGTAATCTGCGACTTTGAGAGTCAGGACGAGTTATCCAAGTGGGAGACAGCTAAGGCAAAATTAGATTTATCTAATGAGCAGTTAATCGCAGGCAAATATGCGGCGAAAATTACCTTTGAGTCATCCAGCGGAGCCTCGTTAGTAAAGTTGGAGAAATATCTTAAAAATAATAAGAGTTTACGTAACTGGTCTGCATACGAAGCGTTAAGCTTGGATATTTTTAATCCTAATCCCCAAAAAGAAAGGATCATCTTACAGATAAAAGATAAGAGCGAGAATAGGGCGAAAATAAATTTGTATGTAAATCCACATGTAAACAATCATATTGAAATTAGCATTGATGAGCTTTATGGCAGCATTAATCCTGCGGAGGTAATCCAGTTTAGTTTGCTGCTTTGGGATAATCAGGCAGAAAAGGTTTTTTATCTGGATAACATCAGCCTGATTCCGGCAGCGGCAGGCAACAGAAAAAATATCTTTGCCGCTGAATTTCAGCCGAAACCGGAAGAAAAAATCTATGCTACCGGAGATTATTTTAATTTTGACGCTTCCAAGTGGAAGAAGACTGATGCGCAGAATAACTCCGTTTTTATTGAGATACCGGTATTCATCAATAGACTATTACCCGATAATACAGTGAACTTACCTTTTAGCGGCGGCATTCCCTTTGCTAAGGGAGAGTTAAATTCAATAGATAACCTGGAATTGGTTAATAGCTATGGGCAGGTAGTCCCGGCGCAATTTAAAATCTTAAGTAAATGGCCGGATAAAAGCCTGAAATGGGTCTTAGTGGATTTATTATCAAGTGCCAATTCAGCCAAAGAGCAACAATATTATTTAAGGTATTCAGCGCAGTTAAAAAATCAGCAAGCCAATACAAAACTGACGGTTAAAGAGAATGGCGACGAGATAATAGTGGATACAGGCGTATTACAGCTGAGTTTAAGCAAGCATAATTTTTACTTGTTTGATAGTGTCAGTATAGACGCTAATGGAGATGCTAAATATGATGAAAGCGAAGTTGTGTCTTCTAAGAATGATTTAGTTTTAGTGCGCAATAATAAAAATTATCGCAGTTCTTTGGACAAAGATTATACCCTGACCGTTGAAGAAGCAGGCCCGCTGAAGGTTTGTTTGAGGGCAAAGGGGTGGTTTGTTTCGGAAACAGGAGACAAATTCTGCCAGTTTATTATAAGAATCTATGCCTTTGCCGGCTCTAGCTATGTGAAGGTGCAGCATACCTTTGTCTATACGGGGTATCCCGAGAATAAGGAACATTATCTGTATAAGGGCAAGAGATTACCGAAAAATGAAACCATCAGCGCAGTGTATATAAAGACGCCTTTTCAGATATCTAATGACAGTCAATTTACCTTTGCCGCCGATAATAAAATTATGCAGGGGCAGACATCGCAATCAGTGGATTTCTTTCAAGGAAAGTTTAACTCTTATCAGATTACCAAGAGCAACAAGTTAATAAATTCAGGAAATAAGTTGGGAGGGTGGTTAGATTTAGTTTCTACAGATAGAGGGATTTTTGTAGGAGTAAAGAATTTTTGGCAGCAGTTTCCTAAGGAGTTTATTATCGATAAAGAAAATCAATGTTTAATCACTTATTTATGGCCGCAGAAAGCCGGGGAATTAGATTTAAAGACAACCGATGCTTCTGCGGGTCCTGATTCTGCATCGAGAGGGAGTGCTTTTGGTTTAGCCAAGACCCACGAGATAGCTTTTTATTTTCATAAAAGTGATTTTAATTCAGCGGCAATGAAAAACATCGCGTCAACTTTATGTTCTGACCGGCTGGTTATGGCTTCACCCGAGTGGATATCTGCTACAAGGGCATTAGGAAGGATTTGGCCTTATGACCGGCGTTTGGGCCAGCCGGAAGAATTCCTAAGCCGGTTATTTGATTGGGGAAACCGACAGATTGAAAATTTTGGCTGGTATGGGATGATTGATTTTGGTGATACCCTAAGCTGGTATAGAAATGAAGATGACGATAATACTTATGACAATTGGGGTTGGCATCCAGTAGGCCGCTGGGGGTGGTTTAATTGCGAGGGAGTCGGCACTCACACAGGCGCCTTAATCCAGTTTTTGCGCAGTGGAGATTTCAAATACTTCAATTTTGGCGCAAATCTGGCGCGGCATATTATGGATATTGATACCTGCCATTATAATACGGTTGCTAATGATAAGAGATTAAAAGGCGTTATCACGGATGATTATAGCCAGCCGGGCTCCATGCATCGTCACAATGGCAATCATTGGGGGGATAGAAATGAAGAGACTTCGCATACCAATGTTTTGGGCCTGGTTTTATATTATTATATTACGGGTGATGCAAGAGCTTTAGATGTTATAAATGAAACAGGGGAGTTTTTTTTATCTGAAAGAATTACTTACTTTGGCCATCCAGATATAGCAGCACAACGTTCAATCGCTAATGTGTTATGGGGAGATGTTATTCTATATGAAGTTACAGAAAGAAAACAATACAAAATAGCAGCAGATAAGTGGGCAAATTTATTATGCTTAGGGCAAAAGAGAAATGGGGCGTGGGTAGATAATTATAATCCAGTTCACAATAGATGGGGAGGTAAAGATAATTATCTTTTTATGAGAAACTATACTTTGCCTGCTCTTATCAGATATCATCAGGTCACAGGTAATAAGGCAATTGCAGAAAGTATTATTAAGGCAACTGATTTGATGATTAAGAGTGAGGAATATGTGCCATGTTTTGAAGCAATAGCGTATTGCTATTGGATTACTGGGGGACAGAAGTATTTAGACCAAATAAAAGACAGAACTGATTTTATAGTAACTCGTCAGAAGAAAAGCGAAGATTCAGTATGGGACGGTATGATATATCAAAAAGCTTATTATTTAAGATCGGTCGAATTTCTATATCACGTGCCTTTTGCCTTTGAGGTTTTGGTAGATGGAACAAAAAAACAATAAAATACAATCCAAGATTTTAATGTATCACTCCGTCGGAGTTCCGATTGATGAGGAGGCGGGGGCGGAGTTGTATTGCGTGGCGGAGGAGAGGTTTAGGGAGCAAATGAAGTTTGTAGCTAGTTCAGGGACAGTCCCCTCCCCTTCGGGGACAAGTTGCGGGGACAGTCCCTTCACCGTAACCTTTGATGATGGGGATATTACGAATTATATGGTGGCGTATCCGATATTGAAATATCTGGGACTGGAGGCCTATTTCTTTATTATCGTTTCAAAAGTGGGCACGAAAGGTTATATGGACTGGGAGCAGATAAAGGAAATAAGAGATGCAGGGATGGTTATTGGCTCGCACGGGATGACGCACAGAATTCTGATCGGCCTCAAAGAAAAGGAATTACAATTTGAGTTAAGGGAGTCTAAGAGGATTATTGAAGAAAAGCTTAAACAGAAGATTTATTATTTTTCCATTCCTAAGGGCGGTTATAACAAAAAAGTATTGGCAGAGGCAAAAAAAGCAGGTTATATCGCAGCTTTTTCCTCTGATCCGAAAAATGGCCACGATTTTAAAATCGGCAGGATTCCTGTAAGGGGTAACTGGGATTTAGAATATTTTAAAAAAGTTATTAGCAATGGTTTGCCTCTTAAAGCAAAAGCAGGAGAATTAATCAAGAGCTCATCAAAGAAGATATTAGGAGTAAACAATTACACCAAAATTCGCCAGAAGCTTTTAAAGAAATGAAATTATTATTTTACCTGTCATTAATTTTCTTATTTTACACTTATTGCGGATATATCCTATTTATGTCCATATTGGCAAGATTGCGTAAAGACAAAGCGGTAGATAAGCAGCCGATAACCCCGCTTATTAGCGTTGTGATTGCTGCCTATAATGAAGAGAAAAATATCGGCGGCAAACTTAATGATATTATTAACTTAGACTATCCGCGCGAAAAGATGGAGGTTTTTGTAGTTTCTGACGCTTCTTCTGACGCTACGGATGAAATTGTTAGTGGTTTTGCCGGCCGGGGCGTAAAATTACTTCGCCTTGAAAAGCGCAGCGGAAAAATCGCTGCCTACAGAAAAGCATTGCCTCAAATAAAAGGAGAAATCGTTGTTTTCTCCGACGCTACCAGCGTTCTTACGCATAACAGCCTAGCTAATTTAGTCAGCAATTTTAATGATAAGTCCGTGGGCTGCGTAGGCGGCCTTTTAACCTACATTAACCCGAAAAGAGCCCTGGTAGGTAAGGGAGAGAATAAATACTGGCAATACGAAAAGCGGGTTATTGAGTTAGAGAGCAGGTTAGCTTCGCTTACTTCTGTTTCGGGAACTTTGTATGCTGTGCGTAAGGAACTTTATCCCTTGGATATCAAAGATTATTTAGCCGATGACCTCATCGTTCCTTTTAATGTTGTTAAAAAGGGTTACAGGGTTATTCTTGAGCCGCAGGCGGTTTGTTATGATTACACCACACTAAGCATAAATGAGGAGATGGCCAAGAGAATACGCATAACTGTCCAAAATATCAGAGGATTAATCGACCAACCGGGCATACTTAATCCTTTTAAATATGGATTATACTCTTTCTTAGTCATATCCCACAAACTATTCCGGCTGCTGGTCCCGTTTTTCATGGCAGCATTACTTATCTCCAATATATTTTTATTATTTCACTCCTCGCTTTTTGCGTTCTTATTAGTTTTACAAATAATTTTTTATTTAGCAAACTTTTACGGATACGCTATCAGCGAGAGATACAAGTTTAGCACAGGAAAGTATTTGTTTTATTTTGGATTATCAAATTATGCGATTTTAATGGGAATAATTCAATGTATTCGCGGCCAGAAAGTTGTTACCTGGGAGACAATCCGCGCATAGGAGAGCAGAGTGTATAGGTATTACATCTTAACTTTTTTAATCGCTTGCGGCGTATCTCTCTTGCTTACACCGTTAGTCCGGCGCCTTAGCCTGCGCATGGGCTGGTTAGATAAGCCTAACTGGAGGAAGATTAATAAGAAACCGATGCCTTTAGTAGGAGGGTTGGCATTATATATCGGCTTTGCGGTTTCTTTGCTTTTTGTAATTTTTCAAGAGCCCTTTCGCCAGAATAGCGATAAATTTTTCGGGTTTCTTGCCAGTTCATTTATTATTGTCTTAATAGGCATTGCCGACGATACTAAAGGGCTGACTCCCCGTCGGAAATTATTTTATCAAATCGTTGCCAGCACGATAGCGGTTATGTGCGGTTATACAATATTTAAAGTCAGTAATCCTCTGGGCGCCGGTTATTTCCATATCCCGATTTTGCTGGCAGTAGGCCTGACAATAGTGTGGATAGTGGGGTTCACTAATGCGGTCAATCTTATGGACGGCCTTGATGGGTTAGCCGCAGGAGTTACGACCATAATCGCTACCAGTCTTTTTTTCTCCACGGTAAAGGGCAATAATCCCACGGCGGCGCTTTTATCTATTGCTTTAGCAGGAAGTTGCTTGGGATTTTTGCGGCACAATTTTTATCCGGCCAAGATATTTATGGGCGATACCGGAAGCATGTTTTTAGGCTTTGCGCTTGCGCTTATTTCCATTGAAGGAGCCTATAAGGGTGCAACCTTGGTTACGCTTATCATCCCGATTATCGCTATGGGAGTTCCGCTGGCTGACACGGCTTTATCAATTTTAAGGCGTTTAATCAGTGGAAACAGCGTATTCAACGCTGATAAAGAACACATCCATCATAAATTATTAATTCGCGAGGGAACGCAAAGAAAAGCAGTATTGACTCTTTACTTTTTGACTATCAGCTTCGGTTTGATTGCAATTGCACTGAGCGGCATGAAAGGAGTTTGGGCATTTTTTGCGATATTGATTACTGCAATACTTACTTTGCGCTGGATTATTAATGCCGGTTTAGTTGATTTTATCAGAAAGATAAACGGAGATTAAAATGATAAAAAAAGGTGATTATATAAAATTGGCAGTTTTATTTTTGTTGGTGGTTATTGCTTATATCCCGACTTTTAGCTGGATGTATATTCGATGGACAGTGAGAGATACTTATTATAGCCATGGATTCCTGATTCCTTTTATTAGTTTGTTTCTGATTTGGCAAAGAAGGAGCGAATTAAGCAAGATAAAAATACAACCCTCATCGCAAGGCTGGATTTTATTCATATCGGCAATTGTGGTGCATGTCTTGTGCGTAAGATTCAGGGTTTCCTTTTTATCGGGCTTTAGTTTAATTTTTACTTTGATGGGCCTGGTATTACTGTCGTTGGGTAAAGAATATTTAAAGAAAGTTTTGTTTTCGGTGATATTTCTTGCGTTTATGATTCCCTTGCCAGAAGTAGCGATTGCGAATTTAAGTTTCCGGCTGAAAATTTTTGCCGCGCAGATAGCGACATTTGTTATCCGCGCATTCGGTGTGGTCGCGATAAGAGAGGGCAGCGTTATAAGAACTGCGCATTCTTATATCATGGTAGAGGACCCTTGTTCTGGGATAAGGTCTTTGGTTGCCTTGATTGCCTTGGGCGCTTTGATGGCGTATTTTAGTAATATTTCAAAAACAAAGAAAGTAATACTTTTTATTTCTTCGGTTCCCATCGCTATCGCTACCAACGTAGTAAGGATAGTTGCATTGAGTTTAGCCAGTGAAATGTATGGAACTAAATTAGCCTTAGGTTTGTTTCATAATATCATGGGGGTTTTGGTGTTTGTGTTGGCTTTTTTTGGGTTGGTATTAATCGGAAAAATTCTGGAGTGATTTATGAAAAATAAAAGTTTTATTGTTGTGGCAATGATACTGGTTGCTGTAGCGGTTATTGCAAATAAGCCGTTTAAGTTTGATTTATCGGAGAGTGTTAAAGTTACCGATTTTCCTAAGACGATAGGGGGGTGGGAAGGGGCGGATATGGCGCTTTCCGAGCGCGATTACGAAATACTGGAAACAAGGAATCTATTTGTGCGTGATTACAAAAATAAAAACGGAGATTCGGTGTATCTTTACATAATTTATGCCGGCGACAACCGCAGGGCTTTACATCCTCCTGAGGTTTGTTACACCGGCGGCGGAGCGACGATAGCAGAAAAATCAGTTATACCAATAACCGCTTCTATCACTGCTAATAAGTTTACTATTGAGGAGAAAAATTCGCGACAATTGGTAGTTTATTGGTTTAAATCAACCCAGCTAAATACTTATAGTTACTTAAAGCAGCAGCTTAAAATTGTGGTGGATCGCTTATTCGGTAAGAAGACATCAGGAGCGCTTATTAGAGTATCTACGGATATAAAAGGCAATAATTTAGATTCAGCAGTTAAATTGGTTAAATCATTCTGTGTTCAAGTTGAGCCGTTGTTGGATAAGTATGTACCGTAGTTCAAGTTGCCCAGTGCCCCAGTGACCCGCGACTTTAAGAATGAAATCCAATTTTTCTTTTTTCTTCAGCTGGTGGTTGCAATAACTGCCTGATTGCTTCAAAGATATCCTGTATCTTCTTATCGTGATTGGCATATTTTTTCTCAAGCGCTTCAAGTTTTATTGCCAAGTCTTTATGTGTTAGAAGTAATTCTCTAAGCTTTGTGAATGCCCGCATAATCATAATATTCACTTGAACTGCTCTTTTACTTTTTAAGACACTTGACAACATAGCAACTCCCTGTTCAGTAAAAACATAGGAAAGCCTTCTTGTACCACCCCAACTTGATATTCCAAAATGGAATATCAAGTTACTAACTTCTTGCTTTGTAAGCTGATACATAAAGTCATCAGGGAATCTCTCAATATTTCTTTTAACCGCCTTATTCAAATTAAAGGTAGCCACTCCATAAAGCTTAGCTAAGTCACGGTCAATCATTACCTTTTTGCCTCTTATTTCTAAAATCTTAGTAGCTATTAGTTCAACCGCGATTATTTTACTCACTTTTTCCTCCTTGCGGACTGGTTTGGTTGATAACGTGAAAACATAAGGGAATTCTCTTGCCCCGCCATAACTTGAAGTCACAAATTGTGACTTCAAAAAACCTGCGACTTGGAATTTGTGGCCTGGGACCCGCAATATGTTTACTTAGGGCTAATTTATGTTGAGATTGATAAAATACTTAACTTATTATATTACAATAAGTTATAGATAATTAGGAGAAGTTAGGCGAAGGGTGTTGATTTTAATGAACAAAGATAAAAATTACTCGGTTAGAACCTTACCGTCGTCCGGAAGATTAAATTTCGTTGTTATAACTCATTGAAAAATAAGGGATTAAAAAATTAAAAATTTTTGGTAAAAACCTCAAGTTGGCATAAAAAATGCTTAATATATACATGAGGAACTAAATAATCACTAATTTTGACAACCGACACCAATAAAAAAGGCCAGTTAAGGCAGCCGGTAAGCTAATCCTTAACTAGCCAGCCATTAAGAAAACCACCCGAAATCCCGAAAAACTTAGAGGGAATGGCGTTTTCTGCGGCTATTTTTATTATAACTAATACCTCACAAAATTCAAGACAAAATATAAATAATAGGGGAGCAATTTAAAAAGGAGTAAGGAAAGATGGTAAAACGATTTACAGCAGTTTTATTTTTAATCTCTTTAGTATTAGTTTGGAATAAAGCCTATGCCGTACCAAACCTGCAAATATATATACCAGGGGCATCTTACATTGACGAGACATGGGAGATAGCCTCTTCTGATTTTGAGCTTTGGGTGATTGCTGCTAACCGTAACCTTAAGGATGTCTATCTTACGATGGCAGTTCCTGATGATACGGGCAGTATCGCTTTAACTTCGCAAACCACAGGCGACTCTTTCACATATTCCTCTTTTTCTTATGGCACTCCATATTCTACTTATGGCCAGCTCAATAACACGTTACCTACGCACGGAATTTATCCCAGTTATTATGCCCAGCATTCTTTAGGCGATATTCCTTTGGGTTCCGAGACGGTTTACGACATGGTAGGAGGAGGTAGCGCTACCGGAACAATTCTAAAATTTGATGTGTCGGTTTCCGGGTTTAGTAACTCACACTATGATGCCTACGGTTATTATTTGAATCCCAATAAACCTCATTATACTTTTTCGCCATTTTCACATGATGGTGCTCATACTCCCGAACCCGCCAGCCTTTCGCTTTTGGGGTTGGGGTTATTGGGAGTGTTTATACGTAACAAAAGATATTTAAGATAGAGGAGGAAAAAAATGACAAAAAAATTCTTAGGATTACTTATATCTATACCAGTTGTGTTTTTTCTTTTCGTTGGACAAGCGGAGGCAGTCTCCTTTTCTGTTGATTGGGGTGCTACTGGTACAGATGGGAGCGCCATTGAAGCTTTATATGGTACAGGGACCCGTCCCAGCACCGTCTATAACTCAGACCTCTCGGGGACCAATACCATAGGTGCTTCTGGGGATGATATCGGCGCCGATGCCACGCCTTTTGACGACGGCCATAACGTTGATGCCATTCACTTCGGTCCTGGGATTGATCCGGCGTTAGTCGGCTATTATTATTTCTCCTTAGATTGGGGTGCAGGATATGGCACTGGCCCGTACCCATCGGGTTCTGGAACTGAAGCAGCCCAAGGAACGGGAACTGCGCCTAGCAACGTGTATTTGTCTACAGGTAATGGGACAAATGAAAATCCTTACCCTTTCTCCGGCCCCGACATGGGGATAAAACCTTTCACAGGTAGTAACCTCGATGCTTTTGACCTTCATGACTTTACCTCACCGGATTCATACCCTCTATACTTTTCGCTAGATCTCTATGGGCTGGATGGCATCGACTACGATGATGACGGGACAGACGACATCACTGTCGGCGGGGCTGATATTCTGGTTAGCTATGGAAATGGCATGTTTTCGACTGCTGTTACAGCAGCCCAGTTAGGTCTGGAGGAATATGATAACCTCGACGCCCTCACCCGACTTTCCGACGAAAGTTGGCTTTTCTCGGTGGACTGGGGCTCTCAGGGGTTCGAAGGTACCGCCGTTTACGGCGCTGCGGGAACAGGACGTAGGCCAGCCAACATCTATCGGTCGTTCGGGGATGGGACGAATTACCTATGGCTCTCTAGTGAAGCTCTTGGGCTTCCTTCAGGACATGACGCAAATTGGTATGGTCCCAATCTTGATGCTTTAGACGTTGCCGCAATTCCCGAACCCGCCAGCCTTTCGCTTTTAGGGCTAGGATTATTAGGATTGCTGGGCATAGGTAGAAAGAAGGTAGCAAAGACTTAGATTTCTAACGCGTTTAAAAGCCACGGGACGCGGTTTAAATAGAAAAATTAACGAAAGAAGGAGGTGAAAAAAATAAATGAAGAAGTTTACTTTTGTATTAGCAGCATTGGTGATAATGGGAGCAATGTTTACAGTTAATGCCCAAGCTTACACGATTGTACCGGGTGGTCCAGGCATACCCGCTTTCTATGGATATGAACATTTTGTTCAAGGTACGAATTTTACTGCTGATGTATTATTTGCCGTTTTTGCACCAGGAGATTCAAACAATCCGTACCCTTCGCTATATACTTACACCTATTTAGTTAAGAACAGTGGAGTTAGCGCTGTTCCTCTAAGTCAGTTTACTGTAGGTATATCACCCTTGATCGCGGGCTCCATAGGAAATGTTCAGAGTTCAAACTGGGCTGCGGATATCTGGGATAACGGCGCAGGAGATCTTGCACCGTTAGGAGCACCAGTACCACCATTTTATCAAACTGATGACGGTGGTGTAGCATCTTTTCTTCCATACGCAGGTGCTTCTAGTGTTGTTTATGACTTTCGTCCGCCTACAGGAAATATACCTATAGGTGGTTATAGTCTAACTTTGTTATACACCAGCCCATATGAACCCGGTTTTACATCGGGGTCATTGCAAGACGGTGGTACATCGGTTTACAAAAGTGTTCCTGGTCCAGTTCCAGAACCTGGGACGATGTTGTTGTTAGGGATGGGTATGTTAGGATTATTTGGAATAGGAAGGAAAAAAGTAAAGGCCTAGGACTTCCTTCTGGTAAATAATCCGAAATGCCCCCTAAAAGGTGCATTTTCGAAAGTGCAAAAGAATAGGGGGCAGATCAGTAATGATTTGCCCCTTTTATTCTAAAGGCTGAAAGCAATGATTAAATTAATAAAAAGATTTTACAATTTGTTTTTCTTGGCATTTACTACCCTGATTATTTCCGGTTGTAACGGAGGTGGCGGGGGAGGGTCCTTGGGATTTTTAGGAGATACCTTCGGAAGTTCAGGCGGAGGTAGCGTAGGTGGCGGTTCGACTTCTTTGGCAACCGTTCACACTCCCGAACCCAGCAGTATTCTGCTTCTTGGCAGCGGCCTGCTCGGAATGGCTATTTATGCCAAAGCAAGGTTAAAAAGCAAGGTCAAAAGATAAAGCGTCGTCATATAGATTTTTACGTAACTTATAGTCAAATAAAGAATTTTGACCTTGACAAAAAGCCTATGATATGTTATATTTTAACATCTTTTCTTTTGATGTTGAAAAAAAGCAACACTCCAGAAATAAGCATAAATGAGCTCCTCAAAAACAGAATTGCCCTCAATAAAAAAAGTATATAGTACTACAGCAAAATCCTTCAAAAATAACCCCGCCCTTTTTGTCCCGTTTTTAATTTTCGCAATAGTTGAGTTTATATCCTTAATTATCATTTATCTGGCTCCGCGCATGCCTTTAAGATTAATCTTAGGCCCGCCTATCAGGACATTCTGGGGAGAGAGGTTTTTACACTATCCTTTCAATTTTCTTTTGCTTCCTAAACTGCTCAATCTTAGCAGAATGGCCTTGGCCGTAGTTTTTAGTTCTTTATTAACCGGTGCAGCAGTGGCCATGGTTTTTGATGTTTACAGTAAAAAACACCCTAAGTTAAGCGCTTGCCTAAAATCAGGGCTTAAAAGATACATTCATCTTTTTGCAATAGTTCTTATTTTCACGGGGTTATTTTATTTTTTAGGAAAGATAATAACCCAGGGGTTATTAAAATATTTTATGGCCGGACACACCCGGCTCTTATTTTTGAGAGCAGGTATCTGGATGGGCCCTATTTTAACCTGTATAAATTTTCTACTCGCTCTTTTAATCCAGTCAGCTTTTATTTATGCTATCCCGATATTGATGATAGAAGAAGAAAAGTTGATTAAATCCATAGTTAAATCTTTTATTCTGTTTAAAAAGTTATTCATCAAAACTCTTATTTTGGTAGGGCTTCCTATGCTTCTTTATATCCCGATAATGGTTCTACTCAATAATAGCGCCTTTTTAATTAGTAATGTCTTTCCGGAAAGTATCCTGTTAGTTTTAATCTTAGGTGGTATTATCAGTTCTCTGATTATCGATCCTATAGTTACCATTTCCACCACGTTTTTATATTTGATGAATAAGGAAAAGAAATAATGCGATTGAGCCATTTTATATTGGTGATTTGTGTGGTGGCGTTTGTTTCAGGTTGCGGCACTGACCAATATACTATTGAGCGGAAATTCTGGCAGGCGCAGAAGCAGGCAGAGAAGATTTTTAAAAATCCCCATGCATCTCCACCCAGGGAGTTAGAAAGAGTGGTTAAGCTGCTGAATGCTTTCGCGCAAAAGTATCCCAAGAGCAATCTCGCCATTGAGTCTGAGTTTAATATCGCCCGCCTTTATATTGTCAAAGAAGAATACCCAAAAGCCAGGACACAATTGAGAACAATATTGAATAAATACAATGAGTCTAAAGCCATCTCTTCTGAGGCGTTGTTCTTAATCGGCAATTCTTACGAGATAGAGGATAAATGGGGTTTGGCGCTTGAGCAGTACAAGAAGATTATGCTGGAGTATCCCGCGACACTTAGAGGCCTGGATATACCCATCTATATTGCCCAGCACTATAAGGTAAAGTATCAGCCGGATAAGATGGTTGCTGCGCTGGGAGAAGCAATTCTTCATTATAAGGCATTAGCTAATAAATATCCGGTTTCACCACTTGCGCTTCGGGCGGACAGCTTGGTTGCTGAATGCTACATTGCGCTTAAAGATTGGCCCAACGTTATTAATAGTTTTAACCTTATCATAGATAAATATAAAGGCAAGGTTGACGTGAGCGGAACTTTGATTGATATGGCTTTAGTTTACAATCGAGAACTGAAAGATAAGGTTAAGGCAAAAGAGACATTAGAGAGGTTAATCAAAGATTTTCCCAAGAGTAAACTTGTAAAGACAGCTCAGGCTTTGCTAAAGGAGTTGGAAAAGAAATGAGTGATTTGAAAATCAATGAGATTAAAGAAACAGACGAGATTTTAAGGAGTTTTTTGAATAACGCGCTTAAAGAGATTATGTCCGTGGTTAAGGCAGAGTGCGGCTCGCTCTTTTTGTTTGATTCCCACAACAAAGAATTGGTCCTGGATTCCTTTTATAATTCGATGAACCTGTCCCTGAGGGGATTAAGGCAGAAGATAGGAGAGGGGATAGCCGGTAAGGTGATAGATATAAAAGTCCCCATTCTAGTTAAAGATATAAACACTGATTCTCGTTTTAAGCGCAACGGCTTCACCCACTACAAGACAAATTCATTTATCTCTATCCCGCTTTATACTTCCAGAGGCCTTCTGGGGATAATAAATTTAGCCGATAAATCATCGGCAGAGTGTTTCTCTGAAAAAGACCTTGAGGTGGCGGCTACCATAGCCAGGTATGTATGTTTGACTATTGATAGTTTCACCAGTTGCATCGGATTAAAACAGGAAAAAGAAACCCTGGATAAACAAAAATCCCTGTTAGAAAAATATGCCTCAGTAGGTAAGTTGGCAGCAGGTGTTGTCCACGAGATTAATAATCCCCTTGATGGGGTTATCCGGTATGCCAATATGGTATTTGAGCAGATAGAGAATAATTCCATTGCCAGGGAGTATTTGTTAGATGTTAAAAAAGGCTTAAACCGGATTGCCAACATTACCAAATCCCTGCTTGAATTTTCTCATCAGGTTAATTTTAATTCTTCCCACACAAAAAGATATGTTGACCTGCATGAGGTAATTGATGAGTCTTTAGATGTATTTAACGATAAATTTAACGGAAGAGTGCGCGTGGAGAAAAAATACAAACAGGATTTACCTAAGGTTTTGGATTTAGGCATATCGCACGTGGTTATAAACCTGATAAAAAACGCTCTTGATGCCATGCCCGTAGGCGGAACATTAGAAGTTTCTACGGATATAAAGGAGTCCCGGCTTGAGATAAGTTTTAAAGACAACGGATTAGGCATACCCTCGGAGATTAAGGAACGCATCTTTGAGCCGTTTTTCAGCACTAAGAGCATAGATAAAGGGACAGGCTTAGGATTAGCGATTTGTCGGGAAATTGTCAGCAAGTACGCTGGCGAGATTCTGGTAGAGAGTGCGCCGGGTTGCGGCAGCACCTTTACGGTTGTTATTCCCAGAGGCCATTTAAAAAATGCATAATTCACAATCTAACGGTAAACACATATTAATTGTTGACGATGAACCGCTAGTCAGGCGCTCATTAAGCGAGTTGCTTACCCTATCCGGCTATACCGTCAGCACCGCAGTAAACGGCAGGGAGGCATTAGAGTTATTGAAAGATTACACTGCCGATATCATAATCAGCGATATAAAAATGCCTGAGATGGACGGCATTAAGTTATTAAAACAGATAAAAGCCTCTTATCCCAATACGCCGGTCATACTAATAACCGGCTACGGCAGCATAGATAGCGCAGTAGAAGCAATGAAAGAAGGCGCTTATGACTATGTAACCAAGCCGATAGTGGACAGCGAAATCAAGATTGTTATTGAAAGGCTGATTAAACAACGCCAGCTTCTGGAAGAAAATATCAAATTAAAAGAGCAGCTTTCTGCTTCTCTACGGGAGCGTTTCCACAATATCGTGGGGAAGAGCCAGAAGATGCAAAAGATTTACACCCTGATTGAGGCGATTATCAATACCCGGGCAACGGTTATAATCCACGGGGAAAGCGGAACCGGGAAACGCCTGATTGCCCATGCAATTCACAAATATAACGAGCACGAACGGGGAAAGCCGTTTGTTGAGGTAAGTTGCGGGGCATTGACCGAGACATTGCTGGAAAGCGAATTGTTTGGGCATGCAAAAGGTGCGTTTACCGGAGCAATCAAGGACCGCATCGGCCGTTTTGAATTAGCCGATGGCGGAACAATATTTTTGGATGAAATAGATGCCTTCTCTCCGGCCTTACAGGTAAAATTATTAAGGGTCTTGCAGGAAGGCGAATTCGAGCGGGTAGGGGATACCAAGACAATAAAAATTGATGTCCGGGTCATTGCTGCTACCAATCAGAAACTGGAGGATTTAATCGCGCAGGGCAAATTCCGCAAGGATTTATATTACCGTTTGAATATTATCTCTATTGAGGTGCCGCCCTTAAGGGACCGCAAAGAGGACATTCCGCTTCTGATTGAAGATTTCGTAAAAAAACACTCCACGCACACCAGTAAAAAAATAGAAGGTTTAGCCAGTGAGACGCTTTCAATGTTAATGGATTATAATTGGCCGGGTAATATCAGGGAATTAGAAAATGTAATTGAAAGAGCGATTATATTAACTAAAGGGCCGATGATTATGCCCGCGGACTTGCCGGAATTTTTGGGCAGTCTTAAAACCCAAGAAGAATTGCCGGGTAGCGGCGGATTGAAATTAAAAGACGCCCTGAAGTCTCCCGAGAGGGATTTAATCTTAAAGGCGCTGGAGTCTGTAAGCTGGAATAGAAATGAGGCGGCGCGCACATTGGGTATCAACCGCACCACGCTTTATAAAAAGATGCATCTGTTCGGGCTATTAAAAAATAACAAGGCGAATGGAAAAAGTAATTAAACCGGTCACTAAAGGCCAGGATTTATCTTTAAGGGATTTAATAGACATAAAGGCGTGGCAAAAAATCCAGAATAATTTTTCCGTGATAACGGATGTGGGGCTGCGCACTGTTGACCCTAAAGGTAAACTTATAACCACTCCCAGCGGAGAGTCCCGATTATGCACGGAATTATTGAAAAGTTCTCCTGTAAAGGAGAAACTGTGCGGTGGTTGTTCTCCCACATTTTTAGGCGGCAAGGGAGTGGTGGATAGAAACCTGAGTTTTATTTGCTGCGCCGGGCTGTGTAATTATGTTATTCCTTTAAGGTTTGAAAGCTTGGTCTTAGGGTACCTCATATTGGGCCCGGTAATTTTAGTGATGCGTAAGCCCAAAGAAGAATACCGCAAGCCCGCAGAGGAATTAAGCCTTGAATTAGAGGATTTTTGGAATGCGATTCTGGAGATAAAGGTAGTATCGTTTCAGGGGATGCAGTCATTAGTAGAATTAATGAAGGATGTAGGTGAGTATACCATAAAACTGGCTTATCAAAACATAATCCAGGGAAAGGAGATGACCGTGGCGGCTGATTCACCTAAATTAAACCGGCTTTTGAATGCGTTATTGGAAGTGGCGTTTCAGGTAACCGGAGCGGATATCGGTTCGATAATGTTTTTTGAAAAAGGCCATAATGAGATGACCATCCGTGCATCAAAGGGTATTCCCGAAGAGGTCGTAAGAAATACAAGAGTAAAATTAGGAAACGGAATTTCCGGCATCGCGGCAGCTGAAAGAACGTCTTTTTTAATAGATGACGAGGTAAGGGACAATAGAATTAAACCATATCTTAATCGTCCCTATATCAACTCTTCTATGGTTCTTCCGATTAATGTAAAAGACAGGGTGATGGGTGTAGTTAATCTGGGAACGTTGAGAACTTCGGCCGTCAAATTTAATACTAATAATCTGAAATTAATGAACAAGCTTATAGACCTGACAACTGTGGCATTACACGAATAAAATAGGGCATAAATTTAAAAAGCCAACGTTTTAGAGTGTTTTAAACGTCGGCTTTTTTATTTTAAAAATGTGGGATAGCAATACGAAAGCGTACAATTATCTTGATGACACTGGCAGGCGATTTTCCTTGACAAGGGACAGAAATGTGCTAAACTTGATATGTAGAAAAATGCTATGCAAGTTATTTAGGAGATAACCTATGACACCTAAAAATACATCTAAGACTTTGGGGCCTATAGAGACCGATATTGTGGCTCGTTTAACGTACGAGAAAAAGACGATTGTCACTGCGGGCGATTTTGACCGTTTGTTTAATCTTTCTCCCAATGATAGAAAACAGGTTGTTTTTCGCCTCAAAAAGAAAAAAATATTGTCGCCGATAAAACGGGGAGTTTACGCTTTTTCGCCGCTTGAAGCCGGCCCGGAAGGAACTGGGGTAGATGAACTGCTTATCCCGCCGCTTTTCTTTCCTAAGAAAAACTATTATGTTGGCTACTCAACCGTGTTTAATTATTACGGTTTTACCGAGCAGCTTTTTCAAACCGTATACGTCCTTAATACCACTATGCGTATGGAAAGGATAATTTGTGGTATATCTTATAAGTTCATAAGAATTCTTGAAAATCGTATGTACGGCCTGGAAACAATAAAAGTAAAGGATGCAGATGTAAATATTAGTTCAAGAGAGCGAACGCTCATTGACCTTCTTTATTTTAACAAACCTGTTGGCGGTATTACAGCGGCTGTTGAGATATTCACGGAAATTGTAAAAAACAAGAAATGCGATATCAAAAAGCTTATTGAATACGCGGCGCGTTTTCCAAATATTACAACCAGAAAGCGCATTGGCTTGATTCTTGAAGGAATAGGTGCCTCTGATACTATTTTAAAACCGCTTATAAAAAGCGTAGAAGAAACGGCGGTTAGCTCGTTTGACGGATCGCGCAAAGGAACACTAAATAAGAAATGGAGAGTTATCGTCAATGATTCACGAAAATAAAGAAGAATTTGTAAAAGCTCTGGAGAGAACGTCAAAGAAAAAGGGCTTTTTATTGCCTCTGATAGAGAAAGATTATTATCTGACGCTGATTCTTTCCAGGGCAAGCGAACTTTCAGAAGACCTTATTTTTAAAGGCGGGACGTGCCTGAATAAAGTATATTATTCCTATTACCGTTTGAGTGAAGATCTTGATTTTAGTATGAAACTTCCTCAGTATGAAGCAACGCGTGGCCAAAGGCGCAAGTGTATTCAGCCGGTTAAAAATAGAATTAAAAAACTCGTTGAGCAATTTGGAATGAAGATAGATGATGCTGGCAATCCCGGACGAAACGAATCTAAGCAGTACGTGTATTTTTTGGTTTATCAATCAGCGTTGAGGCCGCTTGAAGCAAAAATAAAATTTGAAATCGGTTTAAGATTTAACCCAATCATGCCCGTAGAAACGCGTAATGTCCAGCATGCTTTCTTACATCCATTTACGGGAGAACCTCTTTTTGATGGCGGCAAGATAAAGTGCTTATCTTTAAATGAATTAATAGCGGAGAAATTACGCGCAAGTGCCATACGAGAAAAAATAGCGCCGCGAGATTTTTATGACCTTGATTTTGTCCTGCGTAATGGGTTTGATTTGATTAACAAAGAAGTAATAAAACTTTTTAAGAAGAAGCTTGAGGAATGCGGCGCTGATACCGATTTAGAGAAGTATCGTGTTAATCTTGGACGCAAGGACGAGGAAGTAAAAGACATGCGTTCACGTATTGAGGTCGAGTTATTTGATGTATTGACGCCGGATGAACGCAAGAATTTTGATTTAGATGTGGCTTTTAAACGAATTAACAAGGCAATGGAAGGTATTGAGTAATGGCCAGACAGCACCTACTTTGATATTCCTTATACATTTTGCCTGATGAACGCCGCTGCGGTTGCGGGGCTGTATAAGTTTGTCACTCGAAGGCAGGAGGTAACGTGGGAGAGAGCCCAAAGTGAAGAGGTATTTGGCGTTTTTTCTAATGACCTTTGCAATATTAGGAGTAACTGCAAGGGTTTATTGCTATCAGGCCGAAGTAATAGATATAAGCGGCAAGAGATACTTCCCGGCTGTGAAAGAAGCGTTGTCAAAGGCACAGAAGTCAATTTATCTGGTGATGTATTTTGTGAATTTTGACCCGGATGAAATAGTTAAATTCAACTTACCTATGACACTCGACACTGCTCATATAGAAGATGACAAAAAGATATGGCATTTACTTAAAAGCTATAAAGAAAATATCAGGAACGTGCATCTTTCTTCCAAAGGACATAAACAGCAATTGAGTTGATAACTACAGTATAATTTATTCTGAAGAAAATGGGTATGTTCCAGCAGCTTGAGTTATCTTTCTCTACGGAAGGCGGTAGAGAGGATTTTGGATTCTTCTCTGTATTTGGCTACAGTGCGGCGGCAGACATTTAATTTTTTTTCCTTAGAAAGAATAAGCGAGATATCCTGGTCGCTTAAAGGGTGTTTTTTATCTTCTGCTTCTATAAGCTCTTTAATCAGCTTTTTTACGTGGGTAGATGATACGGTCTGGCCGTTTTTATCGTGGATATGGCTGCTAAAGAAATCTTTTAAGGCAATTACCCCCAGCGGAGTTTTCACGTATTTATTCATTACCACCCGGCAGACCGTAGATTCGTGCATCTCGATTTTCTCTGCCACTTCTTTAAAGGTAAGCGGCTTAAGGCAGGAGAGGTCGTTCCTGATTGCCTCTTGTTGAACCTCAACTACGGTTTCCGTAACTTTTCTTAGCGTATCCCGCCTTTTAGTGATAGCATTTAATAATTCCATGGCGCTGCGCAGTTTCTCAGTAAGAAACTCTTTGGTTTGCGGGTCAATGTCGGTTTTTTTTAACATCTCCCGATAGGTTTTACTAATATTTAGGGTTGGCAGGTCTTCATTGTTAATACTTATTTCTAAATCTTCGCCTTTTTCCTCAATGATAACATCCGGGATAACCCGCTGGATTTCTTCGGTAGAGTAGTTTCTGCCGGGCTTGGGGTCGAGTTTTAGTATTCTTTTTATCAGCGGTTCAATCTTCTCTAACGGCTCCTTAAGGTTTTTGGCAATCGCGCTGTAATTTTTCTTGGCCACATCGTCCAGGTGCAATTCGGCAATTTTTCTCATCAGGGGGTCAGTTTCATTGGCTAAATCTAACTGGATGAGCAGGCACTCGGAAACTGTCCTGGCAGCCACACCCGCAGGCTCAAATTTCTGGATAAGTTTAAGGACGTTTTCTACCTCATTGACAGCCACATTTAAGGCCTTGGCAATCTCCTCTAAACCTACTTTTAAATACCCGTTATCATCAATATTCCCGATTATCTCTTGGCCGATCCTGAACGCCTCATCGCTGTTGGTAAACATTCCCAGCTGCCTAAGGAGCACATCCTGCAGGGAAGATTTCTTGGTAATTTGCTCCAATCGGAAGCCTTCCATGGCAGGCAGGGAGGAGGTATCTCTACGGCTTTCAGAGATAGGCAGTTTAGGGGTTTCTTCCAGAAAGGGATTATCATTCAACTCTGCCTCAACCATATCCTTAAGGTCCAATAATGGCAAGGCCAAAATTTTAAGCGACTGTTGAAGCTGGGGGGCAAGTATGCGCCTTAGTTCCAGTCTTTGCCGTATCTCCATACCCAATAGTATAGCATAAAAAGGCCCGTATTTTTAATAAAATTATCGTTGTAGCATAGGAAATTATATTAGATTCTTCGGCACATTGCCTCAGAATCAAGGAAAAGTCTCATTAATGAAACTTTTCCTTGACAAGCGGGAATTGCCTTGTTAGAATAACTAATAATGAATAGGTATTCATAATAACTATGGCGTTAAAAGTAAGTAAGTCTAAGTAAACCAGCTTCGAGGGAGTAAAATGCGGCCAAAAGGCAGACCCAAGAAATATAGGCGAGTTCAGAGATACCCCAAAATCAGCCGTTTTAGCCCAAGGGGCAAGGCAGGTAGGCCGGATGAGGTAGATTTGGCTATGGATGAGTTTGAGGCTATCAGGTTAGCCGATTACCAGCGCCTGAGCCAGAAAGAGGCAGCCAAATCAATGCATTTATCCCAACCGACCTTTAGCCGGATCCTGAAAGGAGCGCGTAAAATCATTGCAGATGCCCTAATTAATGGTAAAATAATTAAGATTCAGGGAGGCCAATACGTAATTAGTTCCCAGAGGTAATTAGAAAGCTGTTTTTGAGGGAGGTAGTAAAGATGGATAAGGAGTTAGAACAGTGGTATAAGTTGCATAAATTTTATTTTTATATGGGTAGCTACGAAACAAAGGACTTAGCCAGTTATCTAAAGGTTAGTCCTCGGATAATTCAGAGGTGGTTGAAAGAGAAGTCCCGGCCAACTAAAGAGCAATTAGCCCAGATTAGGAGATATTTGAAGGAAAAAGAGCCGAAATCCTCCTTATAAACAATATTATATTTTTTCGTCTGGATGTCGCACTACTGCCTATAATAGTTCTTATGTTAACTTGGCAATCTGGATGAACCCAAGATAAGTATTTGGCGCATAAAAGGTTATAAATTTTGGGATTTTCCTGTGGAAAACCACAATTAAACTTACTTTATCTTACTTATGTTTTTTGAGTTTTACATTTGGTTACGGGTCTTTTGCGGATATTTACAGCAAAAGCTCTGCGGAGTGGTTTTAGCGGATTTTGCGGGTGAGGGTGATTACGAAAGGCCCTCCCTGCTTTTTTGCTTTTTTACAGGCCACTCCCAGAGCCCTAATTTTGCTTGGTTTTGGGCCAATTTTAGCCATAATTTTAAGCGACCTTTGGTAGATTTCATACCCATCGTCAGTTGGCTCTGGGTAGGTCTTTTGCGCCCCAAAATGGGCTATTTCCGGCCCACTTAGCCAAAGATGTATAGTCTTGGCAGCCAGTTTTCTTTCTCTTAAGCGCCGGGCAACCATCTCTGATAAAAGCCGCATCCAAGCCTGAATAAACCCGGTATTTTCCGAAGCCCTTGGTAAGGTATATGAATGGCCAATAGATTTAATTTTTTCTTCTTCTTGGGAAGTTTGGAGGCAGTCAGTTGAATGCAAAGATACATAAAGATTCAGGCCATTTTGGCCTAGGTTTTGCTCTAAAAATTGGGCTGATTTTTGGTATAGATCCAGGCAGGTTTTAATCCCTAGGTTTTCAAAAAAGGTCTCGGTTTTGTCACCAACCCCAGAGAGTTTCCTAACCGGCACTTGGGCCAAGGTTTTTTCCAGGTTTTCGGATGTTAGGATAGCTACGCCATTTGGCTTGTTTAATTTGGAGGCAAGCTTGGCCAAAAGGCTGTTTTTGGCTATACCGATTGAGGCAGTGATGTGAAAGTTTTCATATATCTGCTGCTGGATTTCTTGGGCTAATTTTAGGGGTTCCGGGGCTTCCTGGATGTCCATTTGGAACTCATCTATGGAGGCATAGATAACCTCAAAAGCATACTTCTTTAGTAGCTCAAAGATCTGCTCAGAGGTCCAGATATATTTGCTCTGGTCAGCTACCACAAACCGGGCATCCGGGCACAATTTAAAGGCCTCCTGTGTAGGCATTCCGGAGTCAACAATTCCCTTGGCCTTGGCCTCATAGCTGGCAGCGCAGACCACGGTGTTTAGCCTCCTCCCTCTTGAGCCCACAATTACGGGTTTCCCCTTCAGCCTGGGGTTAACCGCCTGCTCAATAGAGGCAAAAAACGCATCCATGTCTATGTGTAAAATCTATCATTCTCCTGGTCGCCTAAAACAAATAAAAAACCACCTCCAACGGCGGCATGCCGAGCCCCGTACGTATTACGCTTGATAGAAACTAATGGGCAGAAATTGCTTACTATTTGTTATAATTGCAAGTGTCAAAGTTTTAGGGTGAAGATTGGAAGAAAAAACAATTACTGCAAAAATTATGATAATCTATTTTTTTTTGCTGCTCTTTTTTACTAAACATTGCTCGACTATCACGAAAATATTTACTATTCCAGGCATCTTTAACAAACGGGTAATCTTTGATATTGCCGAAATCATCCGCCTTCTTATATCCACAACAACAAGCAGAGATACCACCATCTACAGCGATGCACAATGTGTCCCAGAGAAAACGACATCTTCTAAGCTCTAGCGGCAAAAATAACCTCTCTCTTGTATCAAAATCTATTTTCTGGCCATGGCTCGCATCTAAATCGCCGCGAAAAGAAATGAAATCATCAAACCCTAAATTCTTTGATATTCTTTCTGCTTCTTTGACTTCATGCACATTAAAATAAAAAACAAGAAACTGCCAGATTATATGTGGTAGGGAACTGCGTAGTTTCTTTTTACGCGCGATAATCTTTTTTGCATTCTCCAGAGCTAAATCAAAATTCCCACCAGCGCGATATTTTGTATAACTTTCTTGGCTAGCGCCATCAATGGAGAAACTTAAAACGGTCAATTCTGAAGTAAAAATCTCATTTAATAGCTCATCGTTGAGATGAAAATTTCCACTTGTATGTATTATTGTAGCAACACGATTTTCTTTAGCGTAATGAGACATCCTTAAAGTATCTTTATTCAAAAATGACTCACCCCAGCCAATAAGCTGCAGTAATAATAACCTGTCTTTTAATTGGTCGAATATTTTTTTGAAATCTTCAAATTTCAGGTAACTTTTTTCTCTTCCGCTTGGTTCATTTTTCCCAGTATGGCAGTTGATGCAATGAAGATTACAAATATTGCTTGGTTCAACCCTTAATTCTAAAGGCTGAGATTCTAATTCAGTTTTTCCTAGCCAAAATTCATAATAGACGTGTATAGCATTGATTAATTTCTTGAAGGTGATACCATGCCTTAAGATAATCAACCATTTCTTTATTCTTTTTAAGGCACAGAGATTGTAAGCTAGATTTGCTATTCTCCTAATAGGCATGGCCACGAGTGTCAATTCGCTACAACTTATTTTTGGGCATAAAGTTGCAAAATTTCTTCCGTAGGCCCAAATGCTACCTGGTCCCCTTTATTTAATAATAGACATCTATTGCAGAATTTTTTTATTAAATCCATCTCATGAGAAATTGCAATAATTGTTTTACCGGCGTATTCAGACTCTTTAATTATGCTGTAGTATTTTTCCCTGAATTCCATATCGCCGTAAGCAAGCATCTCATCTAGTAGCAGGATATCAGATTTAACGTAGCGGCTTATAGAGAAAGCTATTCTTTGTATCTGTCCGCTGGATAAATCTCTGAGTGGACACCGCAGTAAATTCTCTATTCCTGAAAATTGCGCAATGTCGTTCAGGTTTCTTGTAACCTCCGCCCTTTCTATGCCCATAATCGCGCTAAATAGATATATGTTCTCGTGCGCGGTTAGGTCTCTTTCCATCCCGATGTCTAATTGTAAAAACGCCGCTATTTTGCCTTTTATGTTGACTATTCCCGATGTCTTTTTATAAAGACCGGATATTATTCTTAAAAGAGTCGTTTTGCCTGAACCGTTATCTCCAATAAGCCCTATCCTGTCCCCTTTATAGATTTCAACATTTATGTTATTAAGCGCAATGATTTCCAAGTGATGTTGTTGCGGTTTTATAATTCTTTTTGCAAGATTAAATGCTGTGAGGGGACTTATATCAATAACAAATTTTTTAGTTAGGTTTCTTATTTCAATAACCATCATCAGGCTTTCTCTACTATTTTAGGCTCAAATGATTTAAACAGCTTATAACTTACAGCCAGAAAAACAAAAGAAAAAATCAGCATTGTGGCAAATATTGTTAAGTTCGGAATTTTATGATAAATAAGAACGTCCCTATAAAAATTTATTACTTGACTCATAGGATTTATCATTACTATCCATCTGAATTGTTTAGATAAGGATGAAATTTTATAGAATATCGGAACCAAGAAAAAACCCATTCTTGCAATAACGGTCCAGATATGTTCTATGTCACGCGCATAAACACATATGCATGAAAGTATAAGCGATATGCTGGCAATTAAAACCGCCTCTATAGCTACGATTAGCGGCAGGATGACGACATGAGCAGAAAAACCCACCCCTGTGAAAATTATGAACACAAAAACCACCAGAATTTCAAAAAAATGTTGTATTATATACACTCCTACATTGCTAAAAATTAGTATTTCTTTGGGGAAAACAACATTTCTTACCATTAGTGCCCTATCGAGCAGAACTCTGGTGTTTGCCTGGACGCAGATAGCGAAGAAATTCCAGGAGACCGTTCCGATTAAAATATAGAGAAAATAGTTTTCCGTATATTCTTCTCCTATTCTGGTTTTGAAGAGGAAATACAGGATAGCGGTCATTATGAGAGGATTAAGAAAGCTCCAAAAAAACCCTAGTATCGTTCTTTGGTCGCGGAGCTTAAACCAAGAAATAGTGAATTGTTTTATTAAGTTGATGCATTCTCTGCTTAGTAATTTCATTTTTTCCCATCTTAAAGGTATGGATAAGAAATCCCACCGATATCCCTAAACCCATCACTAACATATCCAAATAATTAAATATAGCTGATTTTATTAAGAATAAGTAACCCCGCTCTCGGTGTAAAAATGCAAAAAAATTAAAGTTTAATAGCATATAAACTAAAAGCAAAATAAAGAACGCAGTCTTAAATGCAACATTTTGTCCAAGCATAAAAAATAATAAAATCAAAAGTGAAATTGGAATACTGAGCAATTGAGACATCCGGGCGTGCGCAAACCGTTTCTTTTTAAAAATATCTTTATACCCTTTATGCAACATAAAAGATTTTGTCCACCAGAATGGCACCGAAAAATCATTTTTCACAATACTTCTAAAGTTATATCTTTTAAGGTGGATTACTTCTAGCTCTGGATTAAGTAGTATTTTTTTATTTAGCGTCTTGTATCTTTGTCCCAGTTCCGTATCGTCTGTAGCTTTAAATGTTTCGTCAAAATTTAAAAAATAATCTTTTTTGACAGCAATAATTGAGCCGTGTAAGAAATCTACATACTTAGGGCATTTTTTAAATATATAATTCATATAGAGGCTCTTATACTGACTAAAAAAGTCTTTATGAGGGCTATCTTTTGACTGAATCCCCGTTACGGCAATTAGTTCTTTATTTTCTATAAAACTCTTATCTATTATGTCTAAGGTATCTTTTCTTATCGTAACGTCGGAATCTATAAATACAAGTATGTCTCCCTTGGCGTAATCTTTGCCTATATTCCGCGCAGAAGCAGCCCCCATATTCTCTTCCAAGGTTATCAGTTTACAGGGATAATTTTTAACAATTTGGGCAGATTCGTCCGTGCTTGCATCATCTACAATGAACACTTCCAAATCTTTATTTTCCGAAGAAAAAACTGAATCTAAACAGGTCTTTAATGTCCCCCGAGCGTTATGAACGGGGATAATTATAGAAAACTTCATTTTTTATCTTTTAACCGAATAAATATTCCAAACACAAGTAAAAATTATTTTCTCTATGGCTAATCCAGGGTTATTGATAATTTTGATAGAAAAAGGAATATACTCCTTGAATTTTAACGAAATCGTATGTTTTGTCATTGCTTCATCTATACGAAGTTAATCTCCACTGTTTAAGAGTTTTTAATAGGTCTTCGTTTAGGAGGGGGCCCTTGTTTATATTATTTGAAATTATCTTCTTAATATCACCTGAAAGATTGCGGTAAGGATCAGATTTGCAATACTTAAGATGTAAAAAAGTGACGGCCTCCGGCTTATAACAATATAAATGCATATCTGCGAAGGGGTTTTGTAGCATTGCGTAAAACAAAAAATCCATATTGTATTTTGAAAAAGTTTTGGGGAAGATTCGCGGCTCATAATGAGTATATTGAGTCAAATAGTTATCCAAATTAGTAGAAGGAAACAAGGTGGCTTCCAACGCTTTGATATCTTTATTTTTGGATGTGACAAAATGTGCCAAGTCAAAATAAATATTTGCACCTTTGATAAACATTACTTCGCAGTTAGACCTCTTAAATTTAGCAACGCTCTCATAAAATGCATCTGTAGCAATCATATCACTGTCCCATCTTAAAATATAAGATTTGGTGCATTTTTTTAGACACCAATTAGTATAGTTTGCCTCAAGAGAGGGAGAGGTTGGCGCATTATTTACCAGTTCCAAATGCTCCCTGCCAAGTTTCGCAACTTCATAGGGATATTTGAAACAAACAATTTTATCAGGGTATTCTCCATAGAGAGATTTTATTATTTTAGGGGAGTGATCAGTGCTTAGGTTGTCTATAATAATAATCTCCTCAATATAGTCGACTATTGATTTTATTGCGTAATATAGGTACTCCTCTTCATTGTTAACGCGAATTATCGCAGATATTTCTTTTTGTCTTTTAAAAAATACTTTATAGCAGATAATCTGAAGAGGTGCCGTTAAATATCTGCGTAATTCATATAATCTACCATTTCTTGCGGCTGAAAAGAATCGTTTTAAAATCCATGAAGGCGTCCATGGTTCAAGTTCTTTATTAATCCAAGATTGTTTTTTTTTAATCATTCTTTCGTGTCAAAGTCCTTTTTAACAATACAAAAAAATAGCTTATTCCTCCCCAAATTTCCGTGATAAGTAAAAGGAAGCGTGTTTGTAGGTACAAATCTAAATCTGTCTTAGAAGCATCCGTTGAATATCCGAATAATGGGATCCAGTATTTTATCGCCATAAATTTTCCTTTAAGAATGAACTTCATTGAAAATGCCCCTCTTCCATAAGCGTAATATTTCATAAGACCTTTAATAGCGAAGTGTTTACGAGCATGATGATGGTATACTACCAATTCTGGAATGCGAGCTCCCGTAAAGCCAAACAATGATGCTCTGGTAAGATAATCTATGTCGTCACAACAGAAAGGAGTTCCCGGTCCAAACATCGGGTCAAATAATCCGATCGTGTTTATCACTTTTCTGTGGATTATCATGTTGCAACCCGAGATCCTTCCTGGGTAAACAATACTGTAAGGAGGTATAATTGCATATTTGTCTCGATAATCTACGGTGTACATTACATCGGTTTTATCATACAATAGGATACGGCCTCCGCAATAATGAAAATCGCCTGACTCAAAGACCTTGCTGGCTTTTGTTAGGTATCCTTGGGCTAAATAGCAGTCATCGTCTGTAAAAACCAGTATATCTCCTTTTGACTTTAAGATTCCCGCGTTTCGCGCACGGCCCAACCCGGGTCTTGGTTCACTGACAATTTCGACAGGAAAGGGTGAATTTTCTTTAAACAAGGTCATCGCTTCTTCGGTGTTATCGGCTGAGCCGTTGTTCACCAGAATCAATTCTCCGGATACTTGTAACATTTCCTCCTGCCTTATTGATTCAAGGCACCTTTTAAGTTGTGTTGACCGGTTTTTGGAACATATGATTAGCGATAATTTTATTTTCTCGTTCATTATAACCGATGTATTCTCAAAAGCTCTTTTCATATCAATCTTTCCTTCTGCAGCAATTCCTCTCTTTATTCTCTCGTTGGTAATTGTCTCAAAGGCCTTTCTTACTTCTTTTACATCGACATCATTAAAAGATTTGTCTTGTCCTAATAAATCAGGATAGTTTTTCTTGGTTAAGAAATATTTATTATATCTGCGATTATAAAACTCTGTCTCTCTTACAATATTAAAACCAGTCCTTTCTACAAAAGCCATTAAACTATCAAACTTTCTTAAGGGGTTATACCTTGCTTGTGTATAGCTTGTTTTTTTCATTCGCTTCATCCTGCCCTGAAGCATTATAGGGTGATGAATAATAATTGAATCTGGAATGTTAAGCATCTTATATCCCAATTCTGCTATTTGTAAAGAATAGTCATAGTCTTCAAAATCACTTAAGTAAGAAGTATTATGGCTAATTTTTTCCGCTACATCTTTTTTGATTAGCAGAGCGGTTCCTAATAGCCAATCGCATTCAATTTGTCCTTTCAATTGGTCTTCGCCATAAACTTTCCCTCCAAACCAGTCTCTATGCCCACCCCCATCTATATAGATAAGCTCCATAAAATAATTATCTATAATCTTAAGTTTCCCTCCGTTCCAGAACACACGCAATTTACTATCTCTATGGGGATTTAATATCAGTGGGCTTACTGCTCCGATTTTTTCAGATTTTTGTATCGCTAAGATTAGTTTATCTAACCAATCAGGCATATAAGTTACATCATTATCCACTGTGAGGATATACTTTGATTTTGATTTAAGCGCGAGTTCAGTGCCTAATTTTCTTCCTCCTGAGCAACCAAGATTTGTTTTATTATAATGGACAGATATCATACCGCTTTTTCCTGTCGGCTGGTTATCAATTTCTCTTAAATAATTCAGAGTTGCCTTTTGTTTTGAGCCGTTATCTACAATAATAACTTCATAGGGAACGCTCACTGTCTTTTTTAGGCTTTCGATATTCCTTTTTAAGTCATCGCTCCTTTCCAGATTTAAGATAACTATGGAAACCAATGTCTCTGTCGATGATTTCTTAGAAATATCGGTATCGTCTAAAGCATTATAATGCATAATTGCCCGAGTCATTTTCATTAGGTATTATTTTCTAACAATTTTCGTAAATTTACTACGTAAACTAAATAACAAACAGAGTATGCGATCTAACATATTGTGAATTACCGGAAGTTTTTGCAGATTAGAATCCAAATAGGAAATCAATCTATATGATTTTGAGTTTAAAATAGATAATAGTTTTGTTTTTAAGGCATTAAACTCGCTACTAGGCGCAAGATATTGTCTTGGATGAACGATTGAAAGTTGAAAAACGGATGTGTTTTCAAATGCCTCCCTTAGTAGAAAATGATTATTTAGATAGTTATCTCTGGCGAATATTAATGTATTTTGGATATACCACCATTCCACTTTATCATTTTGCCATATTTTTTCCCTTATGCAATCAATCGCTAAATATCCTCTCTCTCGAAAGTATCTCGCCCAATAATCCGGCCACTGTTCATTTAAATGACACATTCCTGTTTGCAGAGGTATAGCAGCGGAAAATAAAATAACAGGCCCAAGCCGTGTAAGATTATCTATGAATGTTTCAGCACATTCGCTTGGAAGGTGTTCAGCAACCTCCAATGATACGACTAAATCAAACTGCCTGTCTAATATTAGGGGGGTTCTGATATCAAGAGATAAGAATCTATCTTCGGGTATTCGCAGCATTTTCTTATTTATCCACTTGCCATCTATTCCCACAATATCTTCGATACCATATTCTTTGAAGACAGACAACCAGGCTCCGATACCGCAACCAACATCAATAACTGATTTTGGTTGAATCAGTTTTAAAACCAAAGGAATAATTTCCCTAGCCGATCGACGAGATCCCTCTTCGTTGATTTTGTAGAAATCTTCTGCGAATAAAATCTTATCATCCATAGTTATTATTCATATAGAGGCGCATTGTCTCCTTGAATACGCCTATCTCTACAAATTTTAATCTCTTCGGATATTTATAGGCAATGAGAGCAACTGTAAGCTTTTCCAGCGTTCCCTTCCTATTCCTGATAAGGTATAGTAGTGCTTTCAGTCTATTTATCATTCTTAATAATAGCCTCTTTAAAAAATCCGATAGCCCAGAAAAAATTACCTATGAAAAACAGTGGGAAATATTTTAAAAAAAATAAAAAAACTTCAAAATCTCTCCTCAATAAATATGTTAGGCCCATTTGTGGCACGATAAAAAAGGGAGCAATAAAAATAAGGAAAGGAAATTTTAAAAAGATCCTAAAACTTTTGTCTGTTTTTCTTCTCGTAAGGGCTGAGCCGCCTCCAATCTTTAGTTGATTCTTAATAAAACAGGGAAAAGTGCGCGAGTCCATATTAATATGCCTTATCTTGATTGATGGTTCAAACAATAATCTATACCCTTTTTCTTCTAGGGCCATACTGAATATGACATCTTCTGGGTAAGAAAAATCAAACTTGTTTTTTAAAAAAACTTCTCTTTTAT
>JAUYCY010000133.1 GCA_030692055.1 Candidatus Omnitrophota bacterium
AATGACTGCCCAAGAAATTATTGCCGAAAGAATATTTCTGATGAATTTCCTTAAATTTTTCTAAAAGCATTTTTTGATTTTTAGTTAGTGGTCCCAGCTCTTTCAGCCACTCATCGTTATATTCTTTAATACAACTAAAATGCCATTCAGATAAATTTTGAACAAAGAAATAAAATACAGCCCATTTTTTAACTATGATTTTGAATTTCATTACTTTAATTTTACAATTTTCGTCTAATTTTGTAAACTTAAATTACAGACCAGAAAATCATTTGACAAATTATAGAAATAGGAGTATGGTGGAGATAGACGGATATTGATAGATACCTATAGATATTTATAGATACTGATAGATATTAAATTGTTCTTTGTAGAACTTTATATAGATTCGATATATAGATTCAGTTCTTTTTATTGCGTTTTACGCTTAATATATAGATAACAGGATTCACCCTGTTAAATCTAGGAAGGCTAAGCCCGCCTACGCGAGGCAAGTCTGCCTACGCCAAGGCTACGGCATGACAAAGGGAGGATAGAATGAAAGCCAAGAATTTCTGTTTGATTGTTTTCGCGATTCTCGCGATTTCCGTTTTCATTTATGGTTCAACCAATTTCGATGGTCCCAAGTTAGTGCAAGAAAACGACACATACTATGATTTGTTGGTTGAATACATCGGACCCATGGTTTTATATCCCGAGGGTAAAGCAAGAACTTTGCGTTTTACCCTACACGCGCCGATGTCTAATTTGGCGCAGGAAGTGCCGATGGCAAAGTTCGATGACTGCCATTTTCAATGCGTAATACGCATTAAAAGCGGATCCTATTGTTTCAGCCAAATCGATACGGGAAGGTATGACGGTTCGGACATGAGTTCGATGCTGGTGGGCGACACCTTTTTAGTTACGGTTTTGCAAACCAATCAAACCAAGCAGCTTAAAGATATTCGACTATATGATTTGCCGACAAATCCTTATCCCGGACCAAAAGCAAAGACAGTATTTCTTCAATTAACCGTGGACGGGAAAATTATTTCCGAACCGCAAATTCAAGATTTCGACAAATAACACATAGATGAGGAGTTCTCAATAGAGACTCCTCTTTTTTGTTTGGAGCATAATTTTTCGTGTTTTCAATCAACTATTGACTTTTTTGTAATTTGGATATATAATGAGGGCAGAAGATAAATAGTACATTTTTGTACTTTTACCCTGCACCTTTCTCGGGTTAAGACTTTCTAAATATATCGGCCAAAGGCGAAGCCGCCTTACGGCTACGGACACAGAAAATACCAAGAATTTTATTAAGAAAGGTGAAGGGTTTACATATATAGATTTGGTTCTTTACAATGCGTTTTTACGCTTAATATAGATAACAGGATTCACCCTGTTAAATTCCGAAAGGCAAGCCCGCCTACGCATGAAGCTTTGGCAGGGCAAACCCGCCTACGTTAA
Organism: Candidatus Omnitrophota bacterium; assembly: GCA_030692055.1. The sequence continues at coordinate 1,453 of JAUYCY010000133.1, forward strand.
AACTACGGCGAGGTAAAGGAGGATAAAATGAAAAAACTGAATTTCTGTTTGATTGTTTTCTTAATTCTCGCGATGGCCGTGATGTTTTCCGCGTGCGCTCAGATCGGTACCGATCCAGATCGAATCCCAAAATCTAAAACTGTAACCGTAACGTATGACAGAGTACTGCCAGTTCCTAATCCCGAGGGAGCAGATGCAGCCTCTTTAGACTGGGTTTTTGGGTCATTTGAGGGCGGGAACGCGGATATGTCTAAAGTAGCTGAAAATAGT
>JAUYCY010000017.1 GCA_030692055.1 Candidatus Omnitrophota bacterium
CAAAAGGTTTAACATCTTCAGTATTAAATACTATAAAGAGTGGTGGATCTTCAGCCACATCCCTGCTAATCAATTCAAAATCCGTAAAATAATCATCCTTGCGTAAATTTAATGTCCATTTATTTAGCATGAAAAAGGGAAGATTAAATAAATCAACCCTAACCGCACCTACTTCTGGCCTGTATTCAGCATATATACATAAACCCTCTTTGCACCCATAAAGCTGTTCATATAAATCAACAGCATAATAACTGTCCACAGATGTCCACCATCCCCCCTTGCCAAGTGTCTGATTAATCAATTCAATTTTGTCTGTATTTAGGTATGTTTTTTTAAAATGATCCACTGCATCGTTATGTAGTCCATAAATTATAAACCTTCCAATATAAAAATTCCATAAAGGAAAAAGTAGTAATACCAATAAAAAACCTGCAAATAAAATTTTTAGATTAATATCAATTCGAAAAAAATCTTTTAATATCCAATATAATATAAGATAAATAAGACCGAAAATAAGACCTGCAATTGCAAGAGGGAGCAATATTAGATATGAAAAAAAGATCATAAAAAATCCTATTTCAAACATTACAGCCACTAAAGGTGGTACCCCCTGAATTATTAAATAAGGTAATCCGATTCTTAGAATTATAACCAATTTAGATGTAGGTTTTCTATAAATCAACCATAAAACACTAAAACCTAAACTTAGTATTATTACAAAAATACTATATGTTGTAAAAGGCACAGGACAAGGTACTGGCAGAAAACAAGGAACATATTTCAATAAGAGTATTATGATTAGAAAAGTAATGATACCAACAAATAAAGCATGCTTATCCGACTTACGAATAAAATTTGAACCTTTCTTTCTTTTTACCCTACATTTTTCCAAAAATTCTTTCCAGCTAAAACCTTCACCTATCATTTTTGCTTCTTCTTAAACCTCTTAGACCCGAGTAATAGAATGATAAGCAACAGAATAATTAGAGAACCTGCCACAATGATAAAAGAACGTAAAAGCATATGCTTCATAATTTCATTAGAAAGGGAATCACCAACCTCATCACCAGTAGATTCTATTCTAACTGTTTCAGATTCTGCTTTTCTCATCTCAAATTCTGTTTTTGTAATAGCTGGAACCCTCAATTGACCCTTACGTGAGTTTAAGGTATTATTCTCATCAAAATAAGAAAAAGAAGAATTTGACCAAAAAAAGTTTCCTTCAGAAATGTCATAGTACTCGTACACACATAAATCACCAATTTTAACATGGACAATGCCACCACTTTTAATATTATCAAATTTTGATTCACTAAAACATTTTTCTATGCCCAAAGTGGCATTGTTTAAATCATAATCGTATCTATTAGTTATACGAAGCTCAAGACTTATATTACCATCTTCATCTTCATCTAAACTCCTATCATCTTGTCGAAGCCAATCCTTACCCTCTACCCAACAATCAATTCTATTGTCCCCTCCTCCTCCTACAACACCCGGACAACTAGCCCAAATATCCATACTTGTTGATAGAGCAAAACCTACAGAGAAGATAAATAGGGTTACGAACAGCAATGTAAAGACTAATAGTTTCTTATTCATCCTTCCTCAACCTCTCTTTTGCAATCTTTTCTATGTTCCTCATCTTCAATTTTATTACAGATACTAATATCGTTTAATCTTTTAGCCTCTACTTCTATTTTTCTGGCTAAATCCTCATAACATATTGATTTTACACGATCGTGGGTTCTTCTTTCGCAATACTCTACAGAAGCTTTTTCTTCGCTATAAATATCACACAAGTTATTTTCACAAATCGCAATACCAACTAGGCATGAAGAATGTTTATAAACCACAAAAGGGCTTCTAGGCGCTAAAGAGATAGACTTATTATTGACAGCGTTAAGTCCACATGTAGGAAAACAATCAGAGTCTACAGTACAGGAATGACTAAATTTACGGTTATACGCAGAACTAACTTCATCAAGCGCATAAATAAGTCCTTCTGGAATGACTACCAAAGCAATGAAAAAATAAATAATTATTCCAAATACCCATCTCCATTTTTTCCCTTTGTTTATACAACAGCCTAAAAAATATGCTAGAGGAATAAAAAAAATCAATGATAATCCAAGAAATAATGTATATCTAAAATAATCAAAAGGGCGTAAAAAAGGGCGTAACGATTGTGAAAATAATAAAGGAAAAAATAACCATATAATCAAAAGTATCGATACCATTAAAAGTGAAAGACTTATCAATATTTTCCCTTTACTTGGTTCCAAAAACTCTTTTACACCCATCTTTTTTCTAAGTTTGTTTGGGTTTCTGAAATATTTAAAGGTTCTGACAGTTTTTGGAAAATCTTAAGGAAACCTTTTTTCATAATCGAGACCTAACCCTCTAAAAACGAGCACAATAAGCCCTGTAAATCAAAAACCTAACCTTCATTTCCATTCCAACATCGGGACCTGTTTTCGTTTGCATTATCAGGACTTTTTTGTTGCATTTCCGAGACCCGAAATCAGCAAGACTTTGCAAGCTTCTCCGGACTTTAGAAAGGATTTTCGGCACATTCGTAAAATATTCACTTTTTTGTCGTCGATAAATTTTAGGTAGTGGACAGCGCGACAAGTGTGTGGCGAGAGTTTATAAAGAGAAAAGAATTTTTTCTTGTTATGAAAAGTATTGTTACGATTAAGCTTAAGATTCCACAAAAAGAAGAGATTCTTGAGACTGTGGAGAAGTATTCTAAAGCTGTTAGTTACATTGCTGATGAAGGTTTTAAATCTGGAATAGTTAATAGGTATGCTTTACATCATCTTTGTTATTATAAAGCGAGGGAAAAGTTTAAGCTTCCTTCTCAATTTATTATTAACGCTAACAGGATTGCTAGTCAGACTCTTAAGAGTGTTAAAACCAATAAAGGGAATAAACCTGTTTTTAAGGAGTTTCTTCCTCTGCCTTTTGACAAGAGAACTTTTACTTTTTCTTCTGATAAGATAAGGATTACTACGATTAAAGGAAGAATTAATGTTCCGATTGAGGTTCCTGAGTATTACTGGAAGTATTTGGACTGGAATCCTCAGACAGCCCAGATTGTAAAAACTAGAAAAGGGTTGTTTATTCACATCACTTTTTCCAGAAATGTTAACTCTTGTGTCGCTGATGGGAAAACTGTAGGTGTTGACGTCGGAATAAATCACATTGCCGTGACAAGTAATAAACAGTTTTTCAGCGGTAGTAAAGTTAAGTCTTGTATGCTTAAGTTTAAGCGTTTGAGGTGTAAGCTTCAGGCTAAAGGCACTCAAAGCTCCAAAAAACTTCTTAGGAAGTTGGGTGGAAGGGAGAGACGTTTCAAGGCTTGGGCCAATCACAACGTCAGCAAAAGAATAGTTGACAATTGCAGAGCAGGAGACACTATAGTGATGGAAAACATCAAAGGCATCAGAAGAAATAAAGGAAGAAAGCTTAACTTCTGGCTGCACGGATGGAACTTCTACCAACTGCAGAGATTTACCAGTTACAAAGCAGTCGAGAAAGGAGTAAGAACCATCAAAGTCAACCCTTACCTAACTTCCCAGACTTGTTCCAGATGCGGAAAAGTCGGTACTCGTGTTAAAGGTTTTTTCCGATGCCCTCATTGTGGTTATAGTCTCAACGCTGACTTAAACGCCAGTCGTAACCTGGCTAAACATGACAGCATGCCTGATCGTGTTTCGGCTGTTGTAAACCAGCCAAACATTCCGAACGATGAATCCAAAACCGTTAATAGAATTGCGGATGAGTTCAGGGATAATACTAAGATTTTGGGCGTAATGCCTCCATAGTCTTGCTATGGGGATAGCCCAAAACACTAGGTAAGTTTACCTTTATTAACCTTGACATATGATTTTTTAATCACTTTGTTTATATCAAAAGCTACCATCAGCGTTATCGGTAAGTAAGAAAAACCTAAACTTTTGTAATACTTTTTTGTTTTTTTAGTTGCAGTAACAGAAATTGAAGGGGCACCGTCAGATTTGAATCTTGATGCAAGCTTGTATATCATTTTTTTTCCGATACTTTGCTTTTGATATTTTTTGTCTACTGCGATTTGATGTATTACAGCCCTCGACCCATCGTAACATCCTCGGATTATGCCTACAACATAGTTATCGATTTCTGCAATTAAGAAATATTTACCCATCTTTTCGTAAACTTTTTTCATAGCTTTACAACCATCAACCTCTGGGGAGTTTAACATGCCGTTCTGTGACAACAACTCCTCTAGTCTTTTGAAATCTTTCGGCTTAGCCTCTCTAATATCAGCCCTCATTTCTTAATACCTCCCCAAGTCCAACCCTTAATCAAGTGTTTACATTTTATAGACGTATCAGCGAAAATCTTAAAGCCTGCATCGGAAGCATCCTTGCAGAACCACATATCATCAAAACCCTTATCCCTCTTGTCATATCGGAATTTTACTTTCTCTAAAACCTCTCTGTGGATTAATACGCAACCTAGACCGCAAGCACCAACCTCTATAAGCTTAGGCTCTAAAACTTCTTTTTCAAGCATAAACCTGACTTCTTCCCCTTTAACCTTCTTCCACAACAAAGGGACCAACAAAGTAACATCATTATTCGTCTGATAACTAAAATAAACCCCTGTAACTATTTTCTTGTCATGGCTTAACAGTTTTTGGATAACCTCTTTAGGTGGAACTACGTCCTGTTCTAATGAGAAGAAGTAGTCGTAACTTTCGTCTAATACTTTTTGCCTTATGATGTTTCTAGAATCGATTATTCTTTGGCGGGCAGACTCGTTGTAGGGACCTTTGACAACAGGCAGTCCTAATTTTTTAATTTTTTTA
>JAUYCY010000033.1 GCA_030692055.1 Candidatus Omnitrophota bacterium
GTCTCCGCGGCAAGCCGCGGAGTATGTTCTATACTAATATTATCACTGGTTCATTCATTGCCTTGGAATGAGGTCAACTACGTTTACGATTTCGGCTTCATCCCCGTGGCAAGCCACGGGGTATTCGCCGAGAGAGAATAAGTATAGATTTTTTTCATGGTATAGGAAAGTATACCCTAAAGGGCACAAGTAAAACTTTCCTAATCCTAAAGGATAGACCTTCCTATACCTTTAAAGGAAGGGTCTAACCACTGAAAATAACCTAAATAGTTATTACCGAAGGTAATTTTCTTGCGGTATAGGAAAGTATAAAAATGCGTCGTGGTAATGCGGATAGTTCAATTTTGTGGCGTAGCTACCGCAAGGAAGTTCAAAGTTGTGAGCTTGCCAACTTCGTTGGCAAGTGAACTTTCTTGCAAAGCTTGAAATGAATCATACCTTCCTTTTGCATTACGATGAAAGAAAAAATAATATTTGCGCCGTTTGACTATTATTTTGGTGTTTTTTTAAATTTGAATTGCAGTCTTTCGTGTGAATACTGCGTTCAGAAGATATCGCTTCCTCAAATACCTGTTGCCCGTTATCGAATAGTTTCGGGCGAGCAGTGGGTTAGAGCGTTAAATGCCATCATCGATAGAACAAAGAAAAGATTTTTAAGGTTTCCTAAAAAGAAGAAGCTTTCGATTACCGGCGGAGAGCCGTCATTGCATCCCGATTTTATCTATATCCTCAATAATCTCGATAATGATTGGAAGATTACGGTAACTTCAAACTTTACATCTGTTTTTTTTGATAACGGCATAAAATTCTTAAGACAAATAAAAAGAAGGAGCAATCTGAAATTCAATGCTTCATTCCATTTTATGCACACACCTATAGCTAAATTTATCGAAAATGTACTCAAGGTCAAAAAGGCAGGGCATTTTGTACACAGTCTTTTTATAGTCGCCCATCCGGAGCATATGAAAGAAATATCGGAGTACAAGAATGAATTACTCAAGATACATCCTATCGTAAAGCTACAGAGGTTTTTTGGCCGCTACAATGGTAATATCTATCCGCACGAAAGCGCTTATGATATCGTTTGCGAACAAGAAGACGGCATCAGGAATTACGAGGCCTATCGCGAAGGCTTTAACCAGAATGGTAAAGGAGACATGTACTGCCGTATGCGTAAGGTATTATTCGCGCCAAACGGCGATATTTATAATTGCCATTATAAACTTTATACGGAACATAAGGATAAATTCGGAAATATATTTAACGAAGATGTGCATATCGTCATGCCGCAGGATTTTTTTCTTTGCCATGATTATGGTTTCTGCAATCCATGCGATTCTGAAAATCACGCCTTTAAAAGATTAAGCGGGGAAGAGTTTAATATCGGTCAAGAATTTGTCTCTAAGCTATAATTAATATGGGATCAGTATTCGGCTGAAGATATAGATTACACTGATTAAAAGATACCATAAAATATATAAAAATCTGTGTAATCAATCCTTCGATTACACTCAGGATTGACCCTGAGCTTGTCGAATGGGTCAAGTTCTTTCCAAGTTGCACAAAGAATGGGAAAGAACTAAAAATTTGATTTGACTTGAGTTTAGTCGGCCCGGGGAGATTTATACATTCGTAGTACTAAACCAGAGTTTTTTAGAGGCGTAGATAATCAACCAGTCTCCGCGGCGGAGCCGCGGAGTATGTCCAGTTATAATATTACTGGTTCATTCATTCCTGTCGAGCATGATTTACAACACTTACAATTTCAGCTTCATCCCTGTGGCAAGCCACAGGGTATTTGCTGAGAGAGAATAAAGTATGCCGCTTGACCAGCTTATTTTCCCGCAGTAGAATACCCAAAACTCCAATACAACGGTAAACGAGGCCACATTTTACGCAACGAACTAAACATAAATTGTATGGCTGAATTAACCCTGAGTATAGTTTAACCGAGATTTTACATTAGGTTGTTATAGAAATCGTGCAATTCTTTGTTACATAATAGGATATGCGTAAAGGCAAACGTAAGAAAAAGTTACAGGCCTTTTTAGCAAATAAATACTTTCAGCTAATGCGAAATGCGTGTATTTTTAAACAGAACCAACGGTTGAACCCAGAGCTATGCTTCGCATATATTTTGCTAACGCAAAATCTGGGTTTAAGGAAATCCTAAACCTGCGAAGAGTCTTTTTGAATAAGAGTATCGCCTTCTTTGCAAAACAAAAAATATTGTGAGGAAACCATGATGGGTGAATTTGAGAATAATCTTAGCTTAGAGGAAAGGGAAGCAATCGCTAATATTTTTACTAAAGAATACTACGAGCTCGCTTATTTTAGCGCAATTACTTACGTTTCGCATTTAATTTTACAACTTTTTGAAAATATGGGGATTTTGGGGTTGCTTAAGAATAAACATAGCGCTTGCGATGAAATTATCGCAGAGTTTAATTTCGTTCCAAAAGCAAAGTATGCTTTAGTGTGGATGTTAGCTTTTTTAAGTCAGGGTGGGTTTTTAAAAAAAGTAGAAGATAAAGATAACACGCGTTATTATTATAACAGGGCTGATAAAATAGAGCCGCAGGTTCTACTGGAAAAAGGCATCACGCTTGATAAAAGAATTATTCCTTCAGCTAATCTAATGAAATATGTTATAAGCGAATACCCTAGCTTTTTTGTCGGCCGCAAAAACGGTTTAGAAATCCTTTTTGCCGGCGATAAAATGCCACTGTGGAATGAATATTTTAGTAATGATAATAGTGGTTATAGTGTATATAATTCTTTCGGGGCTTTAGGGGTATTGAAATGGGCTTTGCAAGGAAATAATATTAGATTTTTAGAGGTAGGTGGAGGTACTGGTGCAGGAACCAGCGCTTTGATTGACAAGCTAAAAGATAAAAATCTGCTATCTAGAATCAGTGAATATATTTTTTCTGACGTTTCTCCTGTATTTTTACGAATTGGTAATAGGGCGATAATGAGTAGAGTGGGCGATAATTTTCAGTATTCGCTTAAAAAATTAGATTTCGATAAATCGATAGTTGAGCAGGGTATTGGCGAAAATGAAGTTGATGTTGTTTACGCGGTTAATGCTCTCCATGTCGCTAAAAACTTAGTCTGCTCTTTAAAAAATATTTATAAGGCGCTTTCGCCGGGCGGCATGGTGATTCTTTCTGAGTATTGCCGGCCTAACCAGAATTATTTATTACTCCAGGAATTTATTTTTTGTTTATTAGATAGTTATGTAGATGTAGATTTGGATAAAAATTTAAGGCCGATTCCAGGTTTTCTTGATTACCCGCACTGGAAACGTAATTTAGAGACTGCAGGATTTAAAAATATCGAAGCCATATTTAATACCGATGGCGCTTATTCGGTTGATTCAAGAAACAGAGTTGACATTGTAGCTATAGTTATAAAAGGAGAAAAATAAGAAGTGAGGCGCACCCCAGATATTAAGGATATAATCTATAATTTGTAAGGGAATTAAATATGTCAGTATACATAATCATTGAACCCACTAAGTTCAAGTTGCTAATGCAAAAAATCTTAGTTTATAGTAAACGCTTGTATATTTTAAGACAACTTTTTTAAATATACAAACAGTAAAAAATATTATAAACTTTGGATAGAAAATACAAGCATTTTTCGTAAATTTAAGAACTGTTACCGTAAAAACCTTTTGTACTTTTTTGATACAAAGGTAATTGCCCAAATACTTTGAATAATAAAGAGTTACGCACTTTCAATAGAAGCCATTGCAAAATTTGGTTGAAATCAAAATCAAGAATAAGGAGACTTATGCAATATATATTGAAAAAGTCCGTTCTATAGTAGAAAACTACAACGGCCGTTATTTAGTAAGAGGAGATAAAATTACCCCGCTTTTTAATAGCTGGAATCCCGAAAGAATTATTGCGATTGAATTTCCTTCCTTAAAAGACGTCGAACGCTGGTTGAGTTCCCCAGAATATAAAGCAATCGCAAACTTGAGCGAGCAATCCACAATTATTAAGGCGATTATGGTTGAGAGTTGTAGCAATGACAAATAGTTCAGTTGCCCGGATTTTGCATTAGCAAAATCCGCCCGAAGGGCAGCCCTTTATTCTCGTAGAAGATTTCTCACTCGTAGAAATAAAGGGCTGGGTTAACCCAGCCCTAATTTTACTGACAGGCTTTGATTTTGTAGCAAAACAAAGAAACTTAAACTATAAACCTTTATATCAAATAATTACCTTTTTTGTAAAATTAGGGCTGCTCGATGAGCAAAATTTGCCTGCACCTTTTTGGTGCAATGAGTAATTGCATAATCATAAAGTTCTCAATGAGTTAAGTGCGTTTATCATCTCTATTGCAAATTTTGGGTTGAAGGTTGAGGGTCGGCAAAAAAACTATTTGCCTATTTTTCCAAAGCAGAGCGTGCTAAATCTCTGAGTTTGGCGAAATCAGTTGGTTTGTAGCCGGCTGTTTCTATGGCCGGAAGGATTCTCAATTTGGCGGATGTTTTTGTGGTAAATATCCAGCTACCTCTTGGCATTGCCGTGCCGGTACCTTCAAAGACTACGGGTAATATCGGCACACGCTCTTTTATGGCAAGCTTGAATGCGCCGTTACGAAAATCGCCCATTTCGTCTGTTTTACTGCGTGTGCCTTCGGGAAAGAAGAGGACTGACACTCCGTTTCTCAGCCAGTGCGCTGCCTCTCTGTAAACTTTCTTTATGCTGCCGAAGTTCCCTCTTTCTAACTTTATATGCTTAGCTAATGACATTGACCAACCCACAAAAGGTACTTTAAACAGGCTTTTTTTGGCGACCCACTTAAATTGCATTTTTATCTGATAGGCGAGCACAATGTCGGCCAGGCTCTGATGATTGGCTATTATGATGTATGTACGGTTTTTATCGATGTTATCCATGCCGTTTACTTCCACGTTCCAATAAGGGTTAAGCCCTATCACTAAATCCGACCACCAGAAGCATTGCATGTGCGTTACAGCACGTTTTTTGTCGAATGGGTAAAGAAGGACAGTGGCCAATAGCATCGCAAAATACAGGATAATGGTGAGTATGGAATCGATAGCCCAGATAATTATTGATACAATAATTTTTTTCATTTGCCGATTATCATAAATTACAATGCGGGTATTGTCAAGGGATGATATTAATGAAGCCTTCCATAGCTTCTCGGGCTAATCCTTCGACCATGCTCAGGATGGTTTGAAGGAATGGTGAGCATAGTCGAACCAAAGCCCTGAGGTTTCAGCATGGCTAATACCAAGCGGCGCACTATATAATCCGCGGCATGAACGCCGCGGTTTTTTAAGCACCTTGACGTAGGTATCGCGCGCCCCGCACCTTATTTTTTATTCAGCGGGGTCCCGACAATAGTCGGGAAAATCCCGATATCATCGGGAAGCGCCGTGAATGTATAAATCCACTGCCTCAACGAGTGATTATTCCTTTGAGCCAGAAAATTCTTGCTATGCTATGCTATTTTGTATATAATTTTTCCGTCGCATTAACGAAGATTTTTGTTTGGGATATTTAACCGAAATTGTGCCTGCCTGCTCGCCTCGCTGAAGTTCCGGCGAAGCGGGCCGGCCGGCAGGCGCGCTTGTGAATGCCGCGGTTTTAGCGCCGTGAATGTATAAAAATCTTCTGCGTAAACGATTCAATTATACTACTCTCCTTTCAAAATGGTAAGTAACTCAGGGAAGAAAAATAATGTGAAGCTCCCCGTGCTTCCGCACGGGGCTTCTTCACCTGCTTCAGCGAAACCCGCCGAAGCAGGATCCCGATAGACATCGGGATACCCTTTTTCGCATTCATCCCCGTCCTTCCCAGATTGGGTCAAATCAATCTGTGGTCGGGTATCTGTTCTTTGAGAATATAACGTAAACAACACCATGTATCTATGGTAAAATATCTCCATACAGGAGGGTACTTACCATGGCATATATTAAAGGCAACCGTAATCAAATAACGCTTTTACCCCAAGCCGTAGAAGATTACATCGCCAAGGACGATCCCGTGCGCGCCTACGACGCTTTCGTTGAAGCTCTTGACTGTGACGCTTTAGGCTTGGCCGTAGACGAAAACCAGTCAGGCGCTAATCCGTATTGGCCGAAAGCGATATTAAAACTTCTTATCTACGGTTACACCTACGGTATACGTAGTTCGCATAAACTAGAAAGAGCCTGTTATCACAATCTGGCGTTTATCTGGCTGACTGAAAATATAAAGCCGGATTACCGCACCATCGCCAGATTCCGGATTGCCAATAAAGGCATTTTAAAGAACGTATTGCGCCAATGCGCGCGTATGTGCTTAAAACTTGGCTTAATAGAAGGCAACACTCTATTTGTAGACGGCACTAAAATTAAAGCCGACGCTTCTTTAAAGAATACATGGTCAAAAGAACGATTACAAAAATACGAAGCTAAGATAACCGAGAATATTGAGCGTATATTAACCGAATGCCAGGCTATAGACGCGCAAGAAGAAAATGATGCCTCTTACGTAAAACTCAAAGAAGAACTGGCTAATCAGGAAACCTTAAAAGCCAGGATTAGTGACATAGCCAAAGAATTAAATGGGTCTGGTAAACAAAAACTCAATACTATAGATCCCGACAGCTTCGTATCTAAATCTGACCGAGGCGCAAAAATGTATCACAACGGTCAAGTCGTCGTTGATGAAAAACACGGGCTTATCGTTAACGCTGATGTCGTTAATCAAAGCGTTGACGCAAACCAATTAAGTATTCAGGCTAAACAAGCTCAAGATGCTCTTGATAAAAAACCTGGAAATATCTGCGCCGACAATGGTTATTACAGTATCGACGATATCGAAAAAATAGATGCTGAAATTAATGTTATTGTGCCTTCTCAGGGGCAGCTTATCAAAGAGCGTACACCGGATAAAATAAAACCATTCCCTAAAGATGCATTCACATATGACGACAAACGCGATTGCTATATCTGTCCGGAAAACAAAGAACTGCGGCACATGGATTTAACGATTCCGGATAAACCAAACGCGATTATATATCAGGCTCATGGATACGATTGCAAAAGCTGTAAACATTTTGGTGCATGTACTACTTTGGTAAACGGTCGTAAAATCATACGGCAGACAAACGAAGCATTGATGCAACGGCTCGCTCAAATATACGACAGTGATACCGGACAACGGATATACAAATTGCGAAAACAAAAGGCTGAATTACCATTTGCTCATTTTAAACACAATATGAACATACGTCAGTTGTTGTTACGCGGTATAGCTAAAGCAGGCGCGGAGTTAAACCTATGTGCTATAGGGTATAACCTAACCCGTATGATAAGTTTATTGGGCGTTACCGGGTTAAAAGAAGCGATTATTACCGTATAAATCCCGAGATTTTGTGCCCTGAAACATTTTCAGAGAAAAAAAGGAATTTAACGTATCTATTTCAGCCTGTTTGTCAAAGAACAAATGTTAATATGACCCAGCCTGGTAAGGGCGAGGTGATTCATTTAACGTAGAATATCTTCATCTATAAGGGTAAAGTAGCTCATTGCGTTCCATAACCGATTGTGACTTTGCTCTTTTCATAGCTCGTATTCGCTTTTTTTTAGCTCAACGGTGAGATCACCGATAATATTCTTGAGCTTCTTGTTTTCTTGCTCTAGATGCTGTTCTTTCTTGGTAATGTTCTTAGTTTCAAAGGCTTGATGGCCGAACTTGAGTAACTGGTCGCGCCATTGATAATATTGGGTCTGGGCTATCTGATACTTGACGCAGAGCTTGGTTATCTCAATTTGCCCTGAAAGGCCTTCAAGAACCATACGTAGTTTTTCTTGGCTTGACCATTTACGTTTTTTCATAGAATAGCCTCCTTTCTCTTGGAGCCTATTCTAACTTAAAATAGCTTGTTTGTTAATGGGGAGCAGTATAAATATGTAAATGAATAAATCCTAGGGTCGTGGAACAATAAACTTTTTAAAAATGTATAATAAGGATAACGCTTACCGTGAAGAGCGCGAATTTTTTGATAAAGTAGTAGAAAAACACGGTGAAGTCTGGTGGGGGTCAGATACCCCTGCAGGACGAGTGAGGCTGCAAAGAAAGGCGGAGGTTCTTTCCAAAACGTTATGCGATAGCAAGAAATATTTTATTTTAGAAGTAGGGTGTGGAACGGGCGCTTTTAGTCAATATATAGTTAGCCGGATTAATTTTTAGTATATATAGCATGTGCCATTTCACCCAGCGCCATAAAGGTAGCTAAACAAAGGTTGAGTACGTACCCTCGCGTATACTTTGAAAATAACGATGTGGCAAATTTGAATTATAAAAATGCTGTTTTTGACTTAATTATCAGTAATTCCACCCTTCATCATGTCTCCTTAGAAAAGTCTTTAAAAGAAATGTATAGGGTCTTAATGCCAGGTGGAATTATATGGTTTTCGGAGCCAAATATGATGAATCCGCAGGTATTTATCGAACGAAAATTTCGTTTTATAGGCAAGATGCTCCAAGTGACCAAAGGGGAAACAGCGTTTTTTAGCTGGCGTATAAAAAAAACATTGGAGGAAATAGGTTTTAAACGCGTTCAAATTAAGTATTTTGATTTTTTGCACCCGTTAACTCCGCAACCCTTAATCAATCTTGTAGTTTGGGTTAGCGAAAAGCTAGAGAGACTCCCACTCTTAAATGGGCTCAGCGGTTCTTTATTGATTACAGCAGTAAAATGATATGCTAAATCTATTATACAAGTGTTTTTATAAACATCGAAATGAGATAATTGAATGGTTAAAATTACCTTGTTTACGAGGAATTCAGGATTACGACCAACCAGAGTTTATATCCCTTCGGGGTAGCATTATTCAAAAGAAAGGTTTTTTGCGGAAACTATACATAGATTTTTATAAAATATTAAAAAATAGAATATATACTGGGGCTAGTAAACATTCACAGGGTAGTGTTATCGTTGAATTAGGAAGCAATGGCGGATTTATAAAAGATATTATTTCTTCAACAATAACGTCTGATATAGTTTTTCTACCCAATATAGATATGGCCATATCAGCTATGGAATTACCATTTAAAAATAATTCAATAAATACATTCTTATTAATTAATGTATTACATCATTTTCGAGACCCATATAAGTTTTTTTGTGAAGCAGAACGATGTTTGACAAACAATGGAAAAATGGTAATGATTGAACCAGCCAATTCTATATGGGGAAAGTTTATTTATAAAAATTTCCATCACGAACCATTTGATACTTTTGCCGACTGGAAAAACACTAACTTGCTAATGGATAGCAATGGGGCATTACCATGGATTATTTTCTATAGAGATAGAAATATATTTGAAGAAAAGTTTCCTTCATTGTGCATCAAAACACTTAAATTGCATACTCCTACACGCTATATTATAAGCGGTGGTGTATCAATGCGGCAACTTTTACCAGATGTAACTTATAATTTTATTAAGGGGTTAGAAATTTTACTTTCGCCTTTGAATAGATATATAGGTATGTTTTTAACAATAGAGTTGGAGAAGTTATAGACAATATTTTTAAGCATATATAAGTTATGTTAGAAAATAAAGTAACAGTAATTATCCCCACAAAAAACGAAGAACAAACCATAGAGGAGGTTATCAATAATGTCAAGAAATACATAAACAATATAGTGGTAATCGATGGTCATTCTACAGATAAGACTAGAGAAATTGTTCAATCTTTAAATGTCCCAGTTATTTTAGATGATGGAAAAGGAAAGGGTAGCGCTATTCGTAAGGCGATAGATATGATAAATACAGAAATATTAGTATTTATAGATGCAGATATGTCTCATGACGCTGCAGATATTCCAAGATTGATTCAGCCTATATTAGATGGTAAAGCAGATCATGTTAGTGGTTCCAGAATGCTGGGAGGATCGGATGAACTATACGGTGATATTTCTAAATTTTTTAAAGAATTAGCGAGTCACACAATCACTCTTTTTATAAATTATTATTTTAACGTTCGTCTTACTGATACACAAAATGGATTTAGAGCTATCCGAACAGCAGTGGCTAAAAAGCTTAATTTGAAAGAAAACAGTTTTACAATCGAACAGGAGATGATTATAAGAACTTTAAAGGGTCGTTTTCGGATAGTGGAAGTGCCTACGCATGAATTTGTAAGAAAAGGCGGTAAGGAAAAACTAAAACTTTGGAAAACATGGTTTAAATATATTTGGTCCCTGCTGAAAAATTTATATTTTAAAAAGTAAGTAACCAGATGAATATATTGCTAATTAATCCCCCTGCTGTGGATGGGGTAAAACAGGTACGGGAGGGCCGTTGTCAACAGAGAGCAGGCGCATGGACAGCAATCTGGCCTCCTATAAGCTTAGCTACTACCGCAAGCGTATTAAGAGATAATGGTTTTAAGGTAAAAATAAACGATTGTATTGTTGAAGAGCTGAATTTTGAAGACATTCAACGGATTATCGAAGATTTTAAACCCGGCTTGGTTATACTAAATGTTGCCACCCCCTCTATAGTAAGCGACTTGGGCACCGCACGATATATTAAGAAGGTATGCAGGGATGTAAAAATTGCTACAATTGGTATTCATTGCTCCGCCTTGCCCAAAGAATGCCTAAATTTTGAGCAGGATATAGATTTTATTGTAAGGGGAGAACCAGAATATACGGTAAGGGATTTAGCCTTTTTAATAAGCAACAAAAATGAGATTTTCCTTCGAGAGGTAAAAGGCATATCTTATTGGGATGGCGGCATAGTTATTAATAACGAAGACCGCGAGGTGATTGAAAACTTAGATGAATTGTCCTTTCCAGCGTGGGATTTAATTGACCGCGGAAAATATATTTTGCCATTTTCGTTAAGAAAGTTTTTGTTAATAGCTACCTCGCGAGGATGTCCCCATTCTTGTATATTTTGCGCAGAAAATACTTATTACAGCAGAAAGTACAGAAAGCGTTCCCCTGAAAGAATTGCCGATGAGCTCGAGTGGGTTAAAAATACATTTGGTATATACGATTTCCTTTTTTGGTCAGAATCTTTTACGTTGGACCAGAACTTTGCAAGGTTAGTGGCAGAAGAAATTATAAACAGAAAAATAAAAGTAAATTGGGTCTGCAATAGCCGCGTAGATAATGTAGATTTTAATTTACTTAAGATATTCAAAAAAGCAGGTTGCTGGATGATTGGTTATGGCGTCGAATCGGGGAGTCAAAAGGTTTTGGATTTAATGGGCAAGAAAATAAAGCTGTCACAGATAAAAGAAGCAGTAGAGTTATCTAAGAAGGCAGGGCTAAAAGTTACGGCGCACTGTATATTAGGTTTTCCTGGCGAAACCATGGAGACAATGGGGGAAACAGTAAATTTTGTAAAAAAATTAGACATTGATTTTGTTCAATTTTACTGTGCCGTGCCATTTCCTGGCTCGCACCTTTATAATCTTAAAGATAGCGGGTTATATGAGTTCACTTTTTCAGACTGGAAATTTTTCGAGCAAAATTTTTGCGTTATGAATACAAAGTTTCTTTCGGCAGAACAAGTAATGTCTTTTCGCCGCAGGGCCTACAAAGAATTCTACTTAAGGCCAAAGATTATATTAAATGTGTTAAGGGAAATAAGATCTTTTAAGGGGCTCATTAACTTTATAGGCGCTATTAAAGAATTTATGAATTGGATAGAATAATTTAAGATGACTTTAAAGGAATCAAAAGTAAAGATGTCAATAACCGACAAATACTTATGGGTGATAACTATTATCATTTTGTGTTTTATATTCGTTTATCAACTATTTAAAAATTTTTCACCATACATTGTGACAAAAGACATAATATTACAAGGAAAAAATTATTTTATGCTTGTTACTTTTTGTGCCACGGGAATATTTTCGGTTATTTTTATAAAAAATATAGAAAAATACGGTAAAGCCAAAAGCCTTTTTTTGTTGCTTTCTATTTTTCTCGTTCTAAGCATATCTTATGTTAATTTTGGCAAAAGAAGCTGGAAAGGTAGCGACGTAGCCTATGATTTATATGGTCAAAGTATAGCGGTAAATGAGGTTGGAATTTTAAACTATATGGCTAATTACAATAGTTACGGTGTCCTTCCAGACGAAAGCAAAGATAATTTTTCTAAGCATTTAAATTTGTTGGGTGTAAATGAACAAGTAGAACGTATATCTACGGAAAAAGCAGATATTTACGGTAAGCAATATCATCATTTTTCAATGAATCCACCGCTGAGTTCTTTAATCTGTTTTTTTTGGATGAAAATTTTTGGTTTTTCCAAAGGCTCGCTAAATTTATTTATTTTGGTAATAACCTTTGTCAATCTAATTATATTGTATCAATTATTCTGCTTACTATTTCAAAAAGCTATAGCGACATGGTTAAGCTTGGTATGGATAACGACCCCCGAAACACTAAAAATTCTTAATCCACCTACATTAGAGCCATTTGTGATTTTCTTTTTGCTTTTTGCAGTATACATGTTTTATCTTTCTGAGAAGAAAAAGAGAAGTGGCTTTCATTTTGTTGCGGGAGTTTTTGCAGGGTTAGCAATATATACAAAATTTACTGCTATTCCAATATTTTTAATGTTTGTCATTTTATACACGATAAATTTTATACCACGTAGATTTAAACCGCTGCGTCTATTCGTGTTGGGTTCCCTAAGTATAATTTCGGTATTTTTATTTTTGGGATATAATCCTGTTTACACTATAATTACCGCGGGACTAAAGACTCAATATTATATTCGGAATAATCCTTTATCTTTTGTCAGGTATATAAGTTTACCTTTATACCTTGGTTTTCCAATGTTGGCACTTGTGTTTTTAGCAATAAAAGAGGCCATAAAGCCCGCCCGAAACAAAATCAAAATTTTTGAAAATAATGAAAATTTCTTATACTTTGTAACTTTTATTCTAATGTATATAATTTATTTTAGCACAGATGCTCCAAATAGATATTGTATGCCTTATTTTCCTTTGCTTTTAATCATTTTAGGGCGTTATATTCAGGAAAAGGAGAATTGTTTAAGCAGATATAATTATATTTTCTTTTTCAACCTTCCGTTTATTGTTTTAAGCGAGTTTTTATAGTTTCAGATATTATGGAAAAATATCCTATTTGTTAATGGGGAGCAGTACATGCTTGACGTTTATATATCATTATGATATACTTTAATCGGAGGTGAAATTTATGTCTATAACAATGGATAAAGAGTTGCTCATAAGAATGCCTGCACCGCTTTATAATCGGGTAAAGAGGCTTTGCGCAAAACAATACAAATCCCTTTCTGCTTTCGTGAGAGAACTCCTGCTTGAGCGGCTTGACGATTCTTTGACAGCCAAAGAGATGGAAGAAATAGCTGAAGGCGAAAAACAATACCTTAAGGGTAAAGGCGTTAATTGGAGAGCAGTAAAACGTGGATAAATTTGAAGTAACATTAGTTTCTCAAGCCTTGAAATTCTATAAAAAATGCCCTCTGGAACTGGCGGGGAGACTAAACAAGTGCTTCGAAATATTAGAAACTAACCCCTTTCATGGCCAAAATATAAAGTTGCTACGAGGAACAGAGAGGCGGTATAGATATCGCATTGGCGGTTACCGCGTCATCTATAGCATTGATAAAGATTCTCGCAAAGTCATTGTTACTCTTATTTCTCCTCGGCCTTCTGCTTATCATGATATCTAAATCTTTAGAATATTATTTCTGCCGAAAATTTAAGTTTGTTGATTTACTATTTAGAGTATTTTTGATATAATTATATCGTTATGAAACGTATTTTAAAACTTAAAAGGCATAATTCCGATAAAGAAATAGAGTTCGAAATCAATTATCTGAAATCTCTTTCAGTAAAGCAGAGGTTTCGGATGATGCTGAAAAAGACGAAGGAGATGCTGCGGCTATTGGAGAATAATGGACACAGAAGGCCTTTTGAAATTACTAAAAGAACACAAGGTTGATTTTGTAGTTATCGGTGCAACCGCCTTTCCTGTCCATGGCTATGCGCGAGCGACCCTGGACATTGCATTTTTATTAGGCCGACAGAAGATAATGCAAAAAAAACGTGGCAGGCTTTGAAAGAATTTGGTTACGATGTTACCGATATTAAAATTAAAGATTTACTTAATAAGAAATTGCTCATCCGTCAGTATGCTGTAGAAACAGATATCCATCCTTTTGTAAAAGGTGTTACCTTCAATGAAGTCTGGAAAAATAAGGTCCGGGCCAAATTTGGTGACATCTTTGTTAATTTTGCCTCTCTTGGTGACCTCATTAAGATGAAAAAGGCTGCGGCAAGAGCTAAGGTCTTAGAAGACCTCAGGTATTTAAAAAAACTTAAATAATCCATCCGATGAAAAAAAAAATTATTATTGTAGGCGCTGGGCCCACTGGTTGTTATCTGGCACAACTTCTAAAAAAAGAAGGTCTAGCCCCTTTACTAATTGAAGAACACAGAGAGATAGGTCGGCCTGTACATTGTGCCGGGTTAGTAGGAAAAAAAGTATTTGAGGAAACAAAAATTCCTCTTTCTTCAGACTGCATCCTCAACACTATTAATGGTGCAATTATTAACGTAGGTAATGATAAGATACCCTTGAAAAGAAAAGAAGTGGCATATGTAATTGACAGAGAAAAATTCGATAAACATTTAGGAGAGGGTTTAAACATTATTTTTGAGACTCGATTTTTAGGGTTGGAAAAAAAAAATGACAGCTATATTATTGAGACCGACAAAGGCCATCTAGAGGCAGATATTGTTATTGGTGCAGATGGCGCAAAATCAGCGCTCAGGGATTTTATCAGCACCAATCATATGGAGTATTTAAAGGGAGTGCAGTTTCGCATGCAAGTACAGCTAGAACATAACGATATGGTTGAAGTATACATAAAAAAACCATATTTTTATTGGCTTATACCTGAATCAAAAGAGACTATACGCATAGGAGTTCTTTCTCGAAATCCCTACCACGACTTGCTCGAGTTTATTGAAGAAAGAAAATTAAATGGTAAGATTCTAGAAAGATTTGCCGGCATAGTCCCCCTTAATCATTTTAGCCCTTTGTTTAAAGAACTTGTGTTTTTAGTAGGAGACAGCGCCTCTCAGATAAAACCGCTAACGTATGGAGGGATATATTTAGGTATGCGTTCAGCAGAGATGCTTTCTGAATGTATACTTAAAGAGAAATTTTCTGATTATAATTTGCTTTGGAAAAAGCGCTTTGGTAAAGAGGTAAACCTAGCGCTAAAAGCAAGACAGGTATTTTATAAGCTTACCGATAATGATATTGAGAAATTATTTTCTTTTATTAAGGAAAGAAGCGATATAATCGAAAACAAGGGAGATTTCGAAAATCATTCGCAACTGGTATGGGAGTTTTTGAAATATCCGAGGCTTTCCAAAGATATTTTAGGTATTTTTTTAAAAATCGTTAAGGAGAGCCTATAGCCTTTTTAACCCCAAATTTTTCTAATGAAAAATTTGCCCGAAGGGCAGCTCTTTATTTTCCATAAGAAGATTCTCATACGTAGAAATAAAGGGCTGGGTTAACCCAGCCCTAATTTTACTGATAAGGCTTGATTTTTTAAGCAAAACAATAGATGAGAGTGTAAACGTTTATATCTAGCAACTTGCCTTGTTTGTAAAATTGGGGCTGCCTAAAGGCAAAATTTGCGTTGTACCTTTTTGGTAAACAAGGTTTATCATTAAGCATAAGGTTATAAATAAGTTAAGAACATTATCTATTTCCTAACGCAAATTTTGGGTTAAAATATGCGCAGTTTTACTTTAAAAAACAGGATTATTATTTTATTGACTGTATTCACTATAGTCAATATTGTGCTTTTTATTGCGGTGCAATTACCTTATCAGCTAAAAACAGCTAACAATTTGAGTAAATCCCGCGCCATCAACGTTGTTTCTTCTTTGGAGGATACATGGGATTTCGCTAATACCTGGGAAAAAATTATCAGTGTTTCCCTGCCTTTAGAAAAGAAACTTGCGGTGCTACAAAGAAAAATAAAATCACTAAAAAGCACTCAAGAAATTAGCGAGGCCTATATATTAGACAAAGAAGCAAAGATAGTTTTTTCTACCCAAGCGCCGTTAGCCAGTAGCCATGGCGATTTTCATGATATTAATATAATCGAGCGCTTAACTAAAGGCGAGTCTATAGGAAGAGAGATTTTCGTTGACCAACCAAAGCAGCTGCTTTTTATCTATGTTCCGCTTCAAATAGAGGGGCGCAGCGATTTTATAATAAGGTTATTTTTTTCGCTTAAAGATTTATGGTCTGCTTCCGGACAGGTATATCAGCCAGCTATTATTATTGGCGTATTGTTTATATTTGTGAATATTATTTTGGGCGTCTTTTTTTCACGCCTCATCATTGGGCCGATAAAAGTTTTTAATAATGCTGCAAGAGTTATTGCTTCCGGCCGCCTAGATTTAAGAGTAAGCATATTCACCAACGACGAGCTGCAAGACCTTGCTAATACCTTTAATTTTATGGCACAGGAACTCGTAAAAATGAAAGAGCGCGCTGAAAACGCTAACCCTTTGACTAAGCTGCCCGGAAACATTATTATAATGGAAGAGGTAGAAAAACGTATAAAGGCAGCCAAAAAATTTACGGTAATTTACAGCGATCTGGATAACTTTAAATCTTTTAACGATAAATATGGAATTCATCAGGGTGATGAGGCCATAAAAATGGCTGCCGAAATTTTTAAAGAGGCGGTTAAAAATAAAGGAGGAACAGGGGATTTTGTCGGCCACGAAGGAGGAGATGATTTTATTATCCTTACCACCCCCAGCCGCGCCGAAAACGTGGCTAATTACATAACAACCGAATTTGATAAAAGGGTACGCAGTCTTTATGGGAAAGAAGATTTGGATAAAGGTTATATTGTTGCTGTAGCGCGCGATGGCGCGATAAAGCAGTTTCCGATAATGACTATTTCATTAGCCGGGGTTACCAATGAAACGCGGCCTATAGATAGTTATGCGCAAGTAACTAATATTGCCGCAGAAGTTAAGAAGAAGGCCAAAAAAGAACAGCGGAGTTGTTTTATTTTAGATAAACGCAGCCCCGTTACTTAGCTAGCTATGATTTCGGGAAAAGGATTAACGCTTACTTTTTTTCTGCGGGGATTACTTCTTCTGTTTCTTCTTTTTGTGATTTCTCTTTTTCTTCCCCGGTAGCTTCTTTTTTCTTTTCCTCTATTTTAATAAAGGGAACTTGGGGAGGAGTAAGCGCAGCATCATCTAACCTAAATTTAGTTTGCTCATCAGCACTTGCCTGCTTTTCCTGGGAACTGGAAGTAGTAGAAACAGAAGTGACAGTAGAGTCGGATTGAGAAAATACACCTATACTACTTAAAACAATCCCGCCAAAAAACATCAGTAGCGTTATGCTATATTTCCACATATTATACCTCCTCAATGAGCGCACAATTTATGGCAGCGTATGTCGCGAACATAAATTGTTTGCGCGAATTGAACCCCACACCCAGATAGCTTGGTGTGGTCAGTAAGCTCTTTAAGAAATAGAATAATAGACCTCGCGTCTTAAGGTGCTAAGATAAAGCGCTGGGTGTGGGGTTCAATTTGACTACACGATTTTCCTTACGCTTTTAGCTTGAAAAATCGTAAGTCTCATTTGACCTCCTTTCATTAATCCCTGATTAAAGGATAACATATAATTTTTGCTTTGTCAATATTGCATAACTAATTGGTTTGCAATAAGTTACAAATCAACAACCTCGGCTTAATCCCTCGACTTCCTATATTCGCTTCCCTCGATACTTCCTGCGGTCGCTTGAGACAAGAAGCCGAAGTTTACCCCGTTAGTGAAAATAAAGAAACTGACGGTGGTTTAATGCCACCGTCGGCGCATACCGTTAGAGAACGTAGTCCTCTAACGGGGTTTATCATAAAGGTTGATACTCTAGCGCCGCCCGAACAATCCCTGCCTATCCTGTCCGTCCCTACCAGTCTGGCAGGCTGGCGGCAGGCGCGCCACCCTTCGCTATTTTGAAAGTAAACTCACAGAAATAGGCTTCGGGTGGTAAGTTACACATGAACCTGCTTTAGTCTCCGAAGCACTGCATCTATGGATATTCTTCGTTGGTGCGTAGGAGACCAGGCGCGTCACCAATGGCGTGAATTATTGCCCCGCCGAACGTATTAAAAATACGAAGCTTTCCCATTTTTTGTGCAATTTTTTATTTTAACGTCTTTAAATACTGTAAGTTACAGAAAATTAGCGATATATTTTTTAGGAAAGCTTCTGATTCCAGCGATTAGATAGAGATTACAGAGATTTAAAACATATGAAAATTAATAAAAATCACCGTAATCTTCTCATAATCTGTGTAATCAATCCTTCGATTACACTCAGGATTGACCCTGAGTTTATCGAATGGGTCAAGTTCTTTCCATACTTGCACAAAATTCGGGAAAGAACTTAAAATTCCCCTCTACTACATTAAGTGTTCGGCTTTGACAACCAGAGCTTAGCTTTCAGGAGGCATGGGCTAGAACTCAAAATACAATGAAGCCTTCCATAGCTCCTCGGGTAAAGCCCGAGGTTTCAGCATGGTTAATACTGAGCGGAGCACCATATAATCCGCCCCGATATGTCGGGGCGGATTATTGAGCACCTTAATACGATATTAAGCGAAATCCCGACATCATCGGGAAGCGCCGTGAATGTATAAAGAATAGAGGACAAGGTTTATTCTCTCTCGGCGAATACCCCGTGGCTTACCACGGGGATGAAGCCGAAATCGTAAACGTAGTTGACCTCATTCCAAGGCAATGAATGAACCAGTGATAATATTAGCATAGAACATACTCCGCGGCTTGCCGCGGAGACTGGTTGATCGGTTATTTTGTTTCGTCTTACCTCCCAACTTATTTAGAAATAATGGCTATCGCTATCAAATTTCATAAAAACTACCGTTAAGCGGCCCAACCGGCTGGTGGGTACTGTACGCCGTAAATTGTTGCCAATAACCTACAAATTTTCCAGATTTATTGACACCATATAAAACTATGTTATACTAAAAACAGTGAATAAAAAGATAATTTTTAAATATTTCCTGCCTTTAATTGGTGGATTCATAGCTGTGATTCTACTTCTTTGGTTATACAACTATTATCTTTTGGACATTTCTTTGGCAAACTTAACATTTACTTTGAAAAACTTAGAAGAGCAAAAAGATTTAGAAGACATAAAAAAAGTAGCCGATACGTTAAACGATACATTCTTAAGGGAAATAACTAAAGAAGATTTTGATTTGGCTTTAGCCCTTAAGTTAGAAATGTCCGCACAAGTGTTGAAAGAGGTGCCTCAGAAAGACCAAGAACAAACCCAAAGATTTATTTCGAAATTAGACTCCGCTAGCAATATAGAGTTCGCTGCAGCTATTGCTTCAGGGGCTTCACGCCAAACCCAGGCCAAAGATATAATGCGTTTTATCCAAGACGCCATAAGAATTAAGCTAAATGCGGAAAAAAAGCACCCCTTTATCGCAAAAATGGACGCAATAGTAGCCTCTATTTTCCCGGGAGAGCGAAAAGATGATGTTAACGGTTTACGAAATAACATAAAAATGATAGAGCGTAATTTATCCGCATATAAGGGAGAAAAACTGCAGGAAAAATATTTAGAGATCGCCAAACTATATTTACTGGCGAAAGATTGGCAAAATGCCCAAATTTTTATCAATAACTCTTTAGACGTAGACCCGCAAAGCCAAATCGCCCTAAAAGCACAGTTTTTCTTGGGAATTCTTTATAAAGCCAAAGGAGATTTTAAGCAAGCAAGCCTTGTATTTAAGAAAATAAAAGAAGCTTTTCCAAAAAAAATGGGGTTATTTTCTGCATATCAGGAGGCAGATTGTTTATATAAAGCAGGGGAAGCAAAAGAAGCCACGGCTTTGCTTGAGGAAATTTTCAATAATAATCAATCTTCAGAAATCGGAGAACTTTCACAATTTCGCGCTGCTTATACCTATCTATATGATTTAGAAGATATGGCAAAAGCAAAAGAGGCATTTGCTAAATTGGCAAAACAAACTTCTGTTACCGCAATTGTGCCCTATATTGAACATAAAATGAATCCTGATATAGCCAGGCACTATTGCGAAAAGGGATTTAGACTGATAGAAGAAGGCTATAAGTTTTCTTCTCTTGAGAAATATAAAGATTCTTTTGGGCAGTTTGATTTAGCGTTAAATATCATTCCTAATTATGGTGTCGCCCAGATAGGTAAAGCCCTGGCATTCTGTTTTTTAGGCGAGCCGGATAAGGCTTTGGATCTGGGCAGGAAAGCAAAAAAAACTTCCTTTCAAGATGCTGAAGTTTTAGCAAATTTAGGGTTTATCTACTATACTTTGGGGATGAATGATAAGGCCATTGCTGAATTCGAGGAGGCACTCAAAGTAAAACCCAACTCTGACATCCTGCATTATAATTTAGGCACGCTTTATGCGTTAAAGCAAGATTACCAAAAAGCCCGTTGGCGCTTTAGTTCCGCGATAACGCTTAATCCTGTCTATGCTTATGCCTATAACAATTTAGGATATGTGCTTTGGGCAATAGGAGAATATAGCGAGGCAAAGGACAAATTTCAGAGAGCCGTTGCCTTAGAGCCAGATTATATCGATGCTCATTATAACTTAGGTGCTGTTTTCTGTGTTTTAGGCAATTACGAAGAGGCGCGAAAAGAATTTGGACATGTAGAAAAGCTCCAGCCAAAATTTAGGGAAACACAGCGGTTTTTAATGCAGATTAAAAATAAAATAGGCTATTGATTATAAATGGTTAGAAAAGACAAAAGAAAATTTCAGAGGTTACCAGTTCATCACCTCTTAAAATATAGAGTGGTAGGCAAGGAAAACATGCAAGGTGTGCTTTCTTTTGTGCGTAATATCAGCGCAGGAGGCGTTCTTTTCCATTCGCAGGAAGCCATACCGAAAGATAGTGTTATAGAATTAGAAGTTGCGATAAATTTTCCTTCGTCTTCAGAGCCCCTCAAGGTAATTGCCAAAATATTGAGGTCGCAGCCGTTACGAAAAATAGGAGGATACGACGTTGCTATAGAGTTTATTAACGTAGATGCTGCCACTCGCGATTTTATAAACAAAAAGATTTTGAATGTCTACGAAAAAGTAAAAGGAGGTGGAACAATGAAGAAGATATCAGTAGCCTGTATTGTTTTGGCGGTTATAGTTTTCGTACTTGCGGTGATTGCTAGACTAAAACTAGGCGTCGATATTCACTTAAGGCCGATTATGTTACTAAGTGTTGCCAACACATGTTTACTCTTTTCGGTAGCACTAAGTTTATTAAAAAATAGGTAGATATTTTTTATGGTATAGGAAAGTATAAGACCCTTCCTTTAAAGGTATAGGAAGGTCTGCTTCCCTGGATAAAACTTTCCTAACCACTGAAAATAACCTAAATAGTTATTACCGAAGGTAATTTTCTTGAGAATAGTTTTTTGCGCGGGTTATTTTTATAAAACCTTACCTTAGAGCAGGGGGGTAGTTTTTTGATTTTAGCATAGGGAGGTAAAAAATAAATTTGAAAGTATCTTTAATTCTATGCGGCGCATTATTATTTTCTTTTACTTCTTACGCAGCCGTTCCCCGTAAGGAACTGATTTCTTATACCTTGGATTACTATGCCAGCGGAGGGAAAATAGAGGAAGTGGATCAGGACGCAGAAGCAAGAGTTCAAAAACAAGAACAAGATAAAACTATTGAAACGCAGGCTGAAGAGAGAAATGCGGCAGAGGGCAAAGAGATAAAGAAAGAGGGGGCCGTCGGAATTGAGGGGGAAGAAATAAAAAAAGAAGGAAAATGGAGTAACAGAGTAAAGGTTTTCTTAAAAAACGTTCATCCTTACGCAAAAGTAAAGGCCCAATATGACGATAATGTATATTTGATACGTTCCGATGAAGTAGAAGATTTTGTTACCACCATTGATGCAGGTTTATTGCTGCAGAGTAAACTCAGTAAGAATAAAATACAAGTATTTTTAGATGGCGGAGAAGAAATTACTAGATATGCCTCTCAAACCAAAAATAATATAAGTCATCCTTACGCGAGGGGCTTGATGAACTGGAATTTAGGTAAGGTGGGACTTGCTTTTACAGGCGGTGTAGATAAAAACCACACCCCAGCCAGCCTCGCTGAGGATATTGAAGAAAAGGTATTTATTACAAACTGGGTGTATAATTATGGCTCAAGTTTTAAATTTAATTTGCGGCGCTTTGAAAGCGAATTACAATATAACCATCGCGGTTATTCATATATCGGTGAAGAAAATACCCCATCTAATAATAACCGCGATATTTTAGCCATTAGAAACTCTTTCAAGATTTTTTCTAAGACAAAAGTTTTTTTGGAATATGCGCATGGTTGGCTTGATTATTTTAAAGATAAAGATAGCAGTTTGAATTACGATAGATATTGGATAGGCCTAGACGGCACTTTTTTAAGAAAATTAAGCGGTGAAGTAAAATATGGTTATGTGGCCTCTAACCCAAAAATTGGAAAACATCAGCATGGTAGTAATATGAGTATGAAATTGAATTATAAACCTTCCCGCCGCCTGGGTTTTTATACGGAAGTATTTAAAGGCTTTGGAGATTCCGGTCTAATGAATGACACTATAAACAAAACTAGAGGTGTTAGGCTCGGAGCAAGCTACTTGCCACTCTCCAATAGAAGGCTACGCTTGCAAACTAGCGTTTCTTATAAAGAACAGGATTTGGATCCTGATCTGCGGAATAAATATTTCACGTTTAATTTTATTCCGGAATATAAACTGACAAAATGGCTTTCAGCCGGGCTAAATTATCAGTATAGTGAGAGGAAATCAAGCGATAAATTAATCGAATACATAGACAATAGCGTGGCTTTAACTTTGAATTCAGAGTTCTAACCAAATGAGAAGGGTATTTTTAATAATTTATTTCATTTCTTTGAGCTATGTTTCATATTCTCAAGAAGAAGCCATATTGTCCGAAGAAAATATACTTTCCTATCAGATAAAACCCGGTGATACCTTAGAAATTTCCGTATACGGCGAACCCGATTTAAATAAGACAGTGAAGGTATCAGAAGAAGGTAAAATTAATTACCCTTTTATAGGGGAAGTAAAAATAGCCGGCTTTACGATAAAAGATGCAAGCACTAAGATCGAAGAGCTTTTTATGGAGGGTTATTTTGTGAAACCACAGGTGAGTGTTTTTGTTAGAGAGTATGCAAATTTTTTTGTAGTGGGTGCGGTAAATAAAGAAGGCGGTTACGAGTTGAAAGGCAACCTGGCTCTTTTAGATGCTATTGCTTTGGCAGGGGGGGTAAAAGAAAATGCCGATATTTCTAAAGTAAAAGTAATTAGAAAAAGTAACGGCACTCAGAAAGAGTATATTATTGATTTAAACGCCCAAGGAAAAGATTTCTTTTTGGCACCATTAGACAGAATAATCGTTGAGCAGTTTGGAAAAATTTCAGTTTTAGGCGAAGTAAACAGGTCGGATAATTATTATCTCAAAAAAGATGCTACCTTATTTGATGCCATTGCTATGGCCGGAGGAGCCAGAACGAATGCAAATTTGTCTAAGATAAAGGTAAGAAGGAAAGAAGGGGAGAAAACAAAAGAATATATCTTGAGTTTAAACGAAGATAGCGAAAGATTTATTCTAAAAAGCGGAGATACAATTTTTGTAAAATCTTACGAAAAAATTTCTGTTTTGGGTCAGGTAACAAGGCCTGGAAGTTATGATTTTAAACCAGGTGTTACTGCGGTGGATGTAATTGCTATGGCAGGAGGATTTACCGAGATTGCTAACAAAAATGCAGTAAGGGTGATAAGGGAGACAAAGGAAAGTAAAAAGAAGATATTTTATGTTCCAGCAGGTGATATTTTAAAAAGCGGAGATAAATCAAAAGACGTAACCTTAAAAGAGGGCGATACTGTGGCAGTAGATGAATCTTTCTTTTAATGAGGCTTAGCCCCGATTTATCGGGGCTGTAGTCCAACGGGACACCCTGCTGGGTAGCCGAATTAACCCCGCACTAATTTTCTGCGTTGGAATATCTTCTGTGAGAAATTAGTGCGGGGTTATATGGGTTCAATTCCCCGCACTTGCTGCGAGGTAGTTCATTTGAACGTATGATACGTTTAAACAGGTAGGGATTATTTTATCAGTGTAATCCCTGCCAGCAGACAGGAAAGCTAATCTGCGTAATCATTTTACAAAAAAATTATGTTACCTTCTTCAGAAATAAAAGAACTGACCATAAAAGATTATTTTGAAATAGCTAGGAAACATTTCTGGCTTATTTTAACTATTAGCGTGGTTACAACCGGTTTCGTTGCCTTTTATGATTTTTCTTCCCCTAAAATTTATCTTGCCACGACAACCATTGTTATTGAGACCGAAAGACCAAACATTACCGGAAAATTAGAGGATGTTTATGAGAGAGAATTGATAGGTAAAGACTATTACCAGACTCAAATTAATGTTTTGATGTCAAGATCTTTAGCCGATAGAGTTGCCAAGAGTTTAGGATTAGATCGCGATAGTGAATCTATCGGTCACAAGGATTTTGTCGGCGAGTTACTTTCTATGATAAAAATAGAGTCCGCTAAAGTAGGCAATACCGCAGTCATCTCAGTTACAGGAAAAGACCCCCTAAAAATTACGGCAATTGCTAATGCGTGGGTGAGAGAATTTATTCATCAAGACGTGGAAAGAAAAGTCGGCACAGCTAAGTATGGCATATCATTTTTAGAGAACCAACTCGCCGATACCCTAGGTAAGTTAAAAACAGCAGAAAAAGAATTAAATGATTTTATAAGAGTGAACAAAATGGTAACTGTCACAGACATAGAAACAAAAACCGAGGCTTTATTAGAAAGTTTAAAGTCACAGAAAGCACAATTAGAAAAGGAAATTGCCGAAGCAGCGCAAAGATATAAAGAAAAACACCCAAAGATGATTTCTCTCAAAACTCAGGCTAAGGCGGTTGCAGATAAGTTAAACGAAGAAATAAACAATCGCCTATCTTTGCAGGAGAGAATGGCAGAATACGGCGTTCTAAAGAGACAAGTAGATACCTATAAATATCTATACGACGACTTTCTTAAGCGCGCAAAAGAATTGGATGTTTCTAAAGAACTTACTATTTCAAATATACGAGTTATTGATCCAGCAGAGGAGCCAAAAGTTCCTATAAAACCTAAACCTACGCAAGATATACCCGTGGCAATGTTGGTAAGTTTCGTATTGAGTATAATTTTAGCTTTATTTTTGGAGCGTCTTGATTCTACAATGAAGACCTCCGACGATGTTGAGTTTTTTGCTAAATTTCCCTTTTTGGGATATATCCCCGCTGTAAAAAAAGAATTAAAAGATAAAAAAAATATAGACATTGTTTCTTACATCGAATCAAATTCAAGAGTGGCTGAATCTTTTAGAAATCTAAAAGTATCTTTGCTTTTTTCTTTCCCCCAAGAAAAACCTCTAAGAACAATAGTCATAACTAGTTCTATCCCCGTAGAAGGCAAAAGCTTTGTTTCCTCTAATTTAGCCATAATATTTGCCCAGGCAAAAGAGCCAACCCTGCTTATTGACTCAGACATGCGTAAAGGAAACCTGCATAAAAGCTTTGGGCTAAGACCCAAGAACGGTCTAAGTGGTTTATTGGCCGGCATGATTTCTCTTGAGGAAGCTATAATTCCCGCAGGCATCCCCAATCTTTGGCTACTTCCCGCTGGGCCATATACGCCTAATCCCACAGAACTTTTAAGTTCCGAAAAGTTACCAAATATTTTAAGAGAGTTGGAAAAGAAATTCAAAAGAATTATTATAGACTCTACGCCAATTTTAAATGTATCCGAAGCCTTAATTTTAGGAGATAAATGTGATGGGTTAATATTTGTTATAAGAGCCAGGTACACCGCTTTAAAATATATAGACGAAGCAAAAAGAATAATTGAAAAAAAGGTAAAAGTGATTGGCGCAGTTTTAAACGATACAGACATGCAGCGTGACCGCTATTACTACTATCATTACTACTACCCCTCATCTAGAGAGAATGGTAAAGGATAAAAATAAAAAATATTTTTTGCTGTTTTTAGAATCTTTTTTAATTTTTCTGATTATTTTTACTCCTCTTTTTTACGGCTCGGTAGAAATTCTGCCTTTAACTATAATCGAGCTTACTTCTTTTTTATTCCTTCTCTTACTTTTTTTAAACCTTGCACTTTCATCTTCAAAGATTTTTTACCCCGCTTATATTTATATTTTAATTATTTTTATCTTTGTGGCTATTTTACAACTGATACCTTTTCCTAATTTTTTGCTAAAGGTAATTTCGTCAAAGACACTTTTTCTATATGAACGCTACTCGGATTATTTAAGTCCTTCGCAAACGCACCACTTATCTTTGTATTCCCTTCCAACTAAAGAAGAAATTGCCAAATTTATTGCATTTTTTATAATATTTTTTGGAGTGATGAATGTTTTGAAGAAGAAAAGCCAATTTAGAAGATTAATTTTAATGATCATTTTTCTGGGATTAATTTTATCGCTTTACGGAGTAGCGAAAAAATATTTTATACTTGGTAAAGAAACGGCCCGTTCTTTTAGCACGTTTGGTAATAGGAATCATTATGCCGGATATATGGTTATGATTGCGCCCATGGCTATTGCCTATGCGTTATACTCCCAAAATAATTTTAAAAAAATTATTTTTGGTTTTATAGGAGCAATAATCTCCGCGAGCATTTTTCTTTCTTTATCTCGGGCCGGCTCTTTAAGTTTAGTTTTCTCGTTGACGTTAATGTCTTTTTTATTAATAAGAGAGGGAACGATTAAAAAAACATATTGGATAATCGGGATACTGGTTATTTTAGGAATAATTTTTATTTCGCTCGCAGGACTTGAGCCAATAAGGGACAGATTTATGCTGTCTTGGCAAGGTCTATTCGGTCGCTGGAAAATAGTGAGAGATTCCTTTGGAATGTTTAGGGATTTTCCTTTGTTCGGGATAGGCTGGGGCAATTTCCGTTACATTTTCCCCCTATATCAAACAGAGGCTATTTTCCCAACATATTATAAATATTTACATAATGATCATTTTCAACTCGTGGTAGAGCTGGGTCTGGTTGGCTCAGCTCTCTATTTTATTTTTCTTTTTAAAATTTTTAAGGATATTTTTATAGAGTTAAACCGAAGACATGATTATTTTGTAAAAGGCATCGTTTTAGGGGGGATATGCGGCCTTTCGGGCGTTATTTTTCATAGTTTTTTTGATTTTAACTTTCATATCCCAGCCACATCATTTCTTTTTTGGCTAATATTAGGTTTGATTTATAAATGTGTGCATACACATTTTTATAATTCTACAGGCGATTATAATAAAACTACAAAGGATTTAGATGAGAGAAAGAAATTTTGATATAAAACTAGCCTTTTTTTCTTCCGCCATATTAATATTTATAATTTTTTTGTCTTTTTTTCTCTGCTCTAACACCAAGGCAAATTTTTTTTATGAAAAGACTGCCATTGAAAATAAACCCACCGTGGAGGCAGCAAAATTAGATTATTACAAACATGCTATTTTTTTGCTTACACAAGCAATAAGATTAAATAGTGGCGAAGCTGATTATTGGACAAAGAAAGCCGATTATCTACTGGGGGCCCTGGATGATAACTTTAAAGAAGCACTAGCTATTAACGAGGCCGAAGTTGAAGATTCATATAAGAAGGCAATAATACTAAATCCCCTTAACTACGAATATCATTTGAAGCTAGGTTGGTTTTATGCCAACAAGGGCGATATAAAGTTAGCAGAAGACGAATTGT
The DNA here is from genome assembly GCA_030692055.1 of Candidatus Omnitrophota bacterium. The sequence continues at coordinate 27,917 of JAUYCY010000033.1, forward strand.
TAAAAGCAGCCCAGCTACATCCAACAAATTTTCAGGTATACCTTTACTTGGGTAAGTACTATATAAAGACCAAAGCTGAAGGCAAAGCTTTTAATAACTTTATTTTAGCTATATATTATGCAGGTAAGTGTAATTGGCGTATGTTTACAAAAGCAATAAAACAAGATATAAATAACTCTTCTATTCTATTTTTGGATGAAAAAGCAGAAGAAATTAAACTTATTATTCTCCATACAAATAGTGATTTTAGTTTTAAAAATCAAGGCCTTCCGCACGAACAGATCCCATTAAGAATAAAAGCTTATGTAAGAAAAGGAGTCGGGGGGGTTAGCCTTACCTGCAAAGGGGATTCTTATAGGTTTTTACACTGGGTAGATAGTACCCCAGAACTTGAAGCATACGAGTTAAGTCTAGATACCTTTGCGCAAAATGTTTACCTTGATGATTTCGAAATCAGAACAAATCCGCCAGTAAACATAGAAAAGATAGAATTTATCTATAAATTCTGATCATCACGCCTTCAATAAAAATATTTGCCTTAATTAGGATAATTGTTAAAATAAGTCAAATGAAACTTGTGACTTTTCAAGCTAAAAGTGCAGAAAAATCATATAGTTTAATTTGACCCTTGACACCTACCTTGATTACTTATTTAAGGAAAATGTCAAGGGTTTAATTCCGACATACAACTTATGTTCGCACGCCTGCCTATCGGCAGTCAGGCTCCATAAGTTGTGTCGTCATTAAAGGAGGCGAAATGATAACTTATGAAGATTTTTCAAAGTTGGAGTTAAGAATAGGTAAAATAATTGAAGCCGAGGTTCATCCTAACGCCGATAAGTTATATCAATTAAAAGTCGACATAGGTGAAAAAATTATTCAATTAGTAGCGGGGATAAGGCAATTTTATAGTCTTGAGGAACTAAAAGATAAACTGGTAGTTGTCGTAACCAATTTAGAGCCAAGAGAAATTAGAGGGGTTTTGTCTGAAGGGATGCTTTTGGCTGCCCACGGTAGCACTGGAATAAGCATACTTATCCCAAATTCGCCCGTAGAACCAGGTAGTAAAATAAAATAGTTTTAACTATACCCCTTATTCGTGCGAATATGTCCTATATATGAAAACTAGGTATTTAAACTTGGACACCAAAGGTAACGGCAATATAGTTGATATTACGCCAAACCTGGAAAGTATTTTAACAGAGGAGGGTATCAGCGAGGGTATTTTATTCCTCTCGGTCATTGGTTCTACTGCCGCAATTACGACTATGGAATACGAACCGGGTTTAGTTGAGGATTTAGAAAAAACTTTCGAGAAAGTTATTCCTTATAAAAAGGATTACGCGCACAATTTCACTTGGAATGATGATAATGCCCACTCGCATCTACGTAGTTCTTTTATCAAAACTAACTTCTTTGTATCGGTGACAGATGGCAAGCTTGATTTAGGTACTTGGCAGCAGGTAGTTTTACTTGATTTTGATATACGTAAGCGTCAGAGGAGAATAGTAGTAAAAATTATAGAATAGCTACAAGCTTCAAGCCGCAAGCCCCAAGATTTATATAAAAAAATCCTGTAGCCTGAAGCCTGTAGCATGCGGCATAAAAAATATGGACTTAAATAAGAACATTGAGGATTTCGATTTAGTATTTTTTGATTTAGAGACTACCGGTTTAAACGTAGCTAAAGGCGATAGTATATGTGAAATTGGCGCCCTTAAGATACGCGATCGAAAAATTACTGATAAATTTAGCAGCTTAGTTAATCCTAAAAAGCCCATACCTCAAGAGGCATCCTCCATTCACAAAATTTATGATAGAGACGTTCAAGGTGCTCCATATTTTGAACAAATTGCCAATAAGCTTGTTAAGTTTTTTCAAAATTCAATAATTTTGGCTTACAATATTGAATTTGATATAAGTTTCCTTAGCTATGAATTAAATAAAATCAACTCTGCTATTCCAATACTACCCGCTATTGATATATTGTGTATGGCAAGAAAAACACTAAGGCTTGATAGATATAATTTGAAAGCGCTTTGTTCTTTTTTTGATATAGAGCATACTGGCGAACTACATCGCGCCCTCGCCGACTCATTTGTTGTTTCGCAAGCGTTTTTTAAATTGCGCGATATATTAAAGGAAGGTAAATTAGAAAACTTGGCAGATTTCATTTCCTTATACGGCTTAAATAATGAAATATTTAAGCTAAAAGAAGAACCAAAAGTTTCTTTAGTTAAAGAAGCAATTACTAAGCAACTATATTTAAAGGCGAGATATTTCTCGTATCGTAACACTATGGAAGAAGAAGCAATAAAACCCGTTGATCTTTCACAAGAAAATAATAACTTCTTTCTTTGGTGTCAGAATAAAGCCGGCAAAGGCTGGCGCATCAATTTAAACCGCCTACTCGATATTAAAATGATTTGATTACACAGATCAGATACACCTGCCTGCCTGCAGGCAGGGATTACACTGATTAAAATAATCTGCGTAATCATTTTCAAAATCTGTGTAATCGCTACAGGAATGAGACAGAGATTAAAACTCCACATTAAAGGTATTGTTCAAGGCGTGGGTTTCAGGCCTTACATCTACAATCTTTCCAAAAAATTTAGTTTAGGTGGATTTGTATTTAACGATTCCCGCGGGGTAGTTGTAGAGGTGGAAGGAGACAACTTAAAGATTAGAAAATTTATAAACGAGTTAAAAAGTAATCCACCAGCAATTAGTTCCATCGATGCCATAGAAGAAAGACGTCTCTTTGCCAAAGGTGAGAGAAATTTTTTTATCAAAGAAAGCATTAGCACAGAGGATAAATTTACCCGTATTTCTTACGACCTTTCTGTATGTTCGGATTGCCTTAAGGAGTTATTTACAAAGAATGACCGCCGCTACCTATACCCATTTATAAACTGCATTAATTGCGGCCCTCGTTTTACTATCACCAAAGACATTCCTTACGATAGAGCTAATACCACCATGAAAGATTTTACGATGTGTCCTAATTGTGTTAGCGAATACAAAGACCGTTTTCGGCGGAGGTTTCACGCCGAACCTAACGCTTGTTTTGCTTGCGGCCCGGGCATAGAATTTTCGAGCGAATTTAAGAATTCAAAACATAAAAGCACTACTTTTAAGGATACGCAAGCTATTTTAAAACAAACAGCAGAACTTATATATAAAGGTAGTATCGTTGCCATAAAAGGAGTGGGAGGATATCATCTTGGCTGCGACGCCAAAAACATAGAAGTTGTTATGAAATTGCGCAGAAGAAAGAACAGGCCAACAAAGCCCTTCGCTTTAATGGTAGATAGCTTAGAGGCTATAAAAGAATTATGTTTTATGAGCCCCAAAGAGGAAGAGCTTATTATGAGCCCGCGTAGGCCTATCGTTCTTTTGAAAGTTAAAAAGAGGCTTACTTGGACAGAGGCTATTGCTCCACAACAAAGATATTTAGGCATAATGCTTGCATATACACCCCTGCATTACCTTATTTTTCATTATCTTCGAAAATATGATAAAAGCCCTATTCTTGTTATGACCTCGGCAAACAAAAAAGATTTTCCCCTGATTAGTGAAGAAAAGGAACTAGCTGGACTCAGAGGCTACGTCGATTACTTTCTTATGCATAACCGGACTATTTATATGCGCTGTGATGATTCTATTTCCAGGGTTTTTAGAAATAAAGAAATCATAATAAGAAAAGCAAGAGGCTATACCTCTGATTTTGCGCAGTTTACGCACAAAAAAAATATCTTAGGTTGCGGAGCAGAATTAAAAAATACTTTCTCTATAGCAAAAGATAACCATTTAATCACATCTTCGTATATTGGCGACTTAAAAAGCTACAGGAACTATGAATTTTTCTTAAATACCCTCGCGCATTATCGTAAAGTCTTTAATGTAGAACCAGAAGCGGTAGCTTATGACTACCACCCTAATTATTTATCTACACAATACGCCCTCTCTTTAAAAGATAAACAAAAAATTGCGGTGCAACATCACCATGCCCACCTTGCTGCTTGTCTTTTCGAAAATAACATTCAGGGAAAAGTAATAGGGGTGTGTTTTGACGGAGTCGGCTTAGGGCTGGATAACAATATTTGGGGAGGAGAGTTTTTCATCGCCGATAAAAAAGATTTTCAACGCGCAGGGCATTTTAAGTATTTTGGTTTAATCGGGCAAGATAAGGCAACCGAGGAGCCAGGCAGAGTTGCATTCTGTCTACTGCACAGTATTTTAGGAGAAAATCTTTTTAATCTCGATATGGAGTTTATTAGATTTTTTTCTAAAAAAGAATTGGATATTTTTTTACGGCTAATAAGTAATAAAGAATTTACATTGAGCTCTTCCGCAGGCAGGTTATTTGACGCAGCCGCAAGTATTCTAAGTATAAAAAACAAAATTACCTATGAAGCAGAAGCAGCAATACTTTTAGAAATGCTTGCCACAGATTATAAAGGTAAAATAATAAATTATGAATTTGCTATAGATAAAGAAAATAATTCATATATAGTGGATTGGCAACCAGTCTTTTTGGGATTACTAAATGATATAAAAAAAGGCAAAAGCCACCCCTTTATCGCTTATAAGTTTCATTATACTTTTGCTAATATCATCAAAGAAATGTCCAAGATATTGAGAAGAAACTGCGGAATAGACAAAGTAGTTCTATCCGGAGGAGTATTTCAGAATGCTTTGCTCTTAAGGTTAGCTGTTAAACTACTTGAAAAAGCAAACTTTTCTGTATATTATCACCATAGATTTCCTTTTAATGATGGAGCAATATCTATAGGGCAAGTAGTTGTAGCAAATGAGAACATATAGCAATAGATCGCATAGCGCAAAGTATAAAAACATTTTACGCTATGCGCCATGCGCTTGGCGCTATGCGTTTTTGGAGGTTTTATGTGTTTAGCTTATCCAATGAGAGTAGAAGAAATTAAGGATACCCGCGCCATTGTCAGCGCAGAAGGAATTAAGAAAGAAATAAATATAGAGTTTTTAAAAGATGTAAAAATTGGAGATTATGTGATGGTTCATGCCGGTTTCGCTATAGAGAAATTTGATTCTAAAGAAGCAAAGAAAACAATAGAGTATTTTAAAGAGTATAAAGATGCCTTACGAAAAACTTCTAAGAGATAAAAATATAATAAACGCGGCTATCCGTAAAATAGAAGCCTTGGAAATTGGCCGGCAGCTTAATTTTATGGAGGTTTGCGGCACGCATACTTATACTTTTTTTAGGTTTGGTTTACGAAAAATTATTCCTCCCTATGTAAATTTAATTTCCGGGCCGGGATGCCCTGTATGCATAACAGAAGATACCTTTATTGATAAAGCAATTATGCTTTGCCAGGATAAAAATAATGTTATTTCTACATTTGGTGATTTGATAAGAGTAAAAGGTTCGCAAACATCTTTAGAGGAGGAAAGAGCCAAGGGTGCGCACATAAGTATTGTTTATTCTCCGGCAGAGGCTTTGGATTTTGCCATAAATAATCCTAAAAAAAGAATTATATTTTTGGGTGTAGGGTTTGAAACTACCACGCCTTTAATTGCCTCTGTGGTAAAAAGCGCGAAAGAAAAAAAGATAAAAAACTTTTTTCTTCTTTCTTCGCATCGCCTAATACCGCCGGCCATAGAAGCTCTTTGTAGGGACAAAGAAATGAAAATAGACGGATTTTTATGCCCCGGACACGTTTCGGTAATTATTGGAGAAAAGCCCTACCAGTCGATTGTAACCGAATTTAAGAAAGGGTGTGTAATCTGCGGATTTGAGCCGTTAGATATGGTTTTATCGATATATATGCTTGCTGTGCAAATAAAAGAAAACAAACCCAAGTTAGAAAATGAATATAAACGTGTAGTCAAACCCGAAGGTAATCCTATAGCAAGAAAATTGATTTATGAAGTTTTTAAGGTAGAAGATGTGAGCTGGCGCGGTTTTGGTTTGATAGAAAAAAGCGGCTTAATTCTAAACGAAGAATATAAAGAATTCGACGCTCAAAAACTGATAAAAAAGGCTACACCAGCCAAAACTAGAGAAAAAACCGGATGTCTTTGCGCAGATGTAGTTAAGGGTAAAATTAGGCCTTGGCAGTGCCCACAATTTAAGAAGCATTGTTCACCCGATAACCCCTTAGGCCCGTGCATGGTTTCCTTTGAAGGTAGTTGTAAAATTTACTATGAATACGGCATGTAATTTGGTAAAATGTTAAAATGCTAATATTCGCGAATCCAACGCTAATTTACGCGAATAATTCATTCGCGATTATTTGCGTTAGATTAGCGTAAATTCGCGTATAGGAGGTTAATATGGATGAAATTCTAGAGATTTTAGAGGCGAATGCAAGAGTTTCTTTAGAAGATTTAGCCAAACTTACCGGTAAAAGCAAAAAAGAAATTGATAAGGCGATAAAAAGCTACGAAAAGAAAGGTATTATTGTAAAGTATAAAACCGTAATTAATAAGGAAAGAATTAAAGACGGTAACGGCGTGATTGCTTTAATTGAGGTAAGAATAACTCCCCAGAAAGACGTAGGCTTTGATGCGGTAGCGGAAAGGATATATAAATTTCCTGAGGTAAAGAGCTGTTATCTTCTTTCGGGAACCTACGATTTGCTTTTACTTGTGGAGGGAAAGGATATCCATACTGTATCTAGTTTTGTTTCGGAAAAGTTAGCGCCTTTAAGCTCTATACGCGGAACAGTTTCTCACTTTATGCTTAAAAAGTATAAAGAAGACGGCGTGATTTTGACAAAAGGGGAAAAGAACCAGCGGTTAGCAATAACTTATTAAATTTACGCTATGCGCCATGCGCTTAGCGCTTTGCGAAATCATGATTGCAAAACATATAAAAAACTTAGCTCCGTCAGGCATAAGGGAATTTTTTGATTTAGTGCTTGGTATGCCTGAGGTTATTTCTTTAGGCGTAGGAGAGCCGGATTTTATCACTCCTTGGCGCATCCGCGAGAAAGCTATTACTGCGCTCGAAGATGGCATGACTTCCTATACTTCCAATAAAGGGCTTTTTGTTTTACGTAAAACAATAAGTGATTTCTTTGAAAAGAAATATGCACTTAGCTATGATGCCGAAGAAGAAATTTTAATCACCGTAGGCGTAAGCGAGGGTCTGGATTTAGCCTTGCGCGCGATTTTAGAAGCAGGCGATAAAGTAATTGTGGTAAGCCCGCATTTTGTAGCATACCCTGCGCTAACAGAAATTGCCGGAGGAAAAGTTCTTTATTTGGTGACTAATGAAGAAGATGGTTTTAAAATAGACCTAAAAAAATTAAAAACACTTCTTCGTGAAAATCCTAAAGCGCTAATATTAAACAATCCCTCAAATCCTACAGGTACCGCTTATGATATTGGGGAGCTAAGAAAAATATGGAATCTTTTAGCTGGTAAACGAACAATTATTATCAGCGATGAGGTATACGATGAGTTAAATTATGAAGGTAAACCTACGCCTTTCGCTTCTTTAAATAGCCAGGCACGAGAAAGAACTATTACTCTAAACGGTTTTTCTAAAGCTTATGCCATGACCGGCTTTAGAATTGGGTATTCTTGCGCGAATAAAGAGATAATTTCCGCGATGACAAAGATTCATTCTTTTTCCATGATGTGCGCTTCGGTAATTTCGCAGGTTGCGGCAGTTGAGGCATTTCGCGCACAGAAGGAAGTTAGCGAAATGCGCGCGGAATATAAAAGAAGAAGGGATTTTATCGTAAAAGAATTCAATAGGCTTGGACTTACGGTAAGTAAACCCCAGGGGGCGTTTTACTGTTTCGCTTCCATTAAAAAATTTAAAATTAGCTCTTTAGATTTTGCCAAAAGGCTGCTTTTTGAAGAAAAAGTCGCAGTAGTCCCCGGTACGGCGTTTGGTAAAGAATTTGGCTCATATATAAGAATTTCTTATGCTACCAGCTTTGACGAATTGAAAGAAGCAGTTATAAGAATAGAGAAGTTTCTGAATAAATTATAGAAGCGGATTTCCGCGGATTAACACCAAGTAGCGTAAAATAAAAATGATAAAAACAAAGAAAATCAAGGTTGGTAAAAAATATATTCAGGCCTTAACAATGCCTCTTCAAAGTAAAAGTCTCGTTGTCTTAAGGGGCAGCCGCGGCTATGTTATGTGCGGTTACCTGAATTTAAAAGCAGCCGATAAATTTAAAGATGTTGCCATAAAAATTACCGGCGCCTCAAGTATTAACGATGCCCTCAATGCGACAGCTTACTCTTGTAGTGCTTGCGCAAAAAAGATAGGAATCACTAAAGGCATTCCTATAAAAGATATCCTCAAGGTTATTGTTTAAAATGAAAAACAATTTAATATTAGTTTTAATTATTTTAAGTTTATCGGGCTGCAGTAAGACATCGCTTGAGGAGGTCTCTTCGGCATATAAAGAAACCTCCGGGCGTTATGAAAAACTACTAAAATCAAAGCCAACCGATTTAGCGCTACGTTTAAAATTAGCGCAATTCTATTACGATTTTAAAGATTTTCAAAGAGTAAAAGAATTACTTAGCGCAAACGATGACATAGCAGCAAGAATTATTTTGGCGAAGGCACTTGCGCAGCTTAAAGATTACACGCATGCCTTAGAGATATTTGAAAAGTTAGGAGAAATCGACAACAATGAATATCTTTATCTTTATGCCAAGACTCTAGAGGCGCAAAATTTATTTCCAAAAGCTGTTTCTGTATATAAAAAAGTAAAACCGCCATTTAAAGAATTAGCCGATGAGCGCCTTAAAAAGATTGGTACAAAAGTAGAAGAAGGAATGCCGGAGAACATAAAGGCAATAATCAAAGGAGAGGAAAGTTTCCTTTCGCGTATAGATAAAGACGAGGCAGTTATTCTTTTCGTAGATGAGGTTATTGAGATTAAAGATAATAACACCTCGGTTGCTACCGTTTACGCGCTAAAGCAGGTGCTTAAAGAAAGAGGTAAAGATTTAGCAGAAGTAGAGCTTGATTATGACTCTACCGATGAAAGGGTAGAATTAGAATACGCTCGGACCATTACCCCTGATGGCAAAGTTGTTTATGCCGGGGCAGAGAACATCCGCGATGTGAGCAAATATTTGAACTTTCCCTTATATAGCAATGCACGCGTCCTTATTGTTTCTATGCCATCGGTAGATATTGGTTCAATAATTGAATATAAGGCAAAAATATACTCCTCTAAGCTTATTAACAATGAAAATTTTAGCTTTGTTTATCATTTACGTGAACCCTTTCCCGTAGGAAAGGCTAACTTTAAACTCGTTGTTCCCAAAAAAAGTAATGTTAAGATGAAATTCTTCAATGAGAACTATGCTAAAGGGATAAATTTAGCTCCCACAAAAGAAGAATCCGATACGCAGACGATATATTCTTGGAAATTTAGCGAGGTACAGCCAATTATTCCTGAAGAAGGTATGCCGCAACTATCTTACGTTAACCCTGCCATAGGTATATCAAACTTTAACAGTTGGTCTGACGCATATAAGTGGTGGTATGGTTTATATAAAGACAAAATAGCTTTGAGCGAAGAGATAAAAAACTTCGTTAAAGAGCTTATAAAAGGCGCCGGTAGTGACCTAGAAAAAGCAAGACGGATCTATGAATTTTGTGCCCAAAATGTGCGTTACGTAGCAGTAGAATACGGCCAAAGCGGACATGAACCGCACAAAGCGGACGATATATTCCTAAATAGGTATGGTGACTGTAAAGATAAAGCCGTACTTTTGGTGGCAATGCTAAGAGAGGCTGGGTTGTCTGCTTACCCGGTGCTTATACCTACCCGCGGAATCTACCCTATTACTGAAGATTTTGCAGAAGTCGCCTTTAATCATGCAATAGCGGCGCTTGTATATAAGGATAAGGTAATTTTTATGGATGGCACTGCCTCTACGGTTTCATTTGGCGATATACCTTTGGATGATCAGGAGAGAAACGTTTTTATCATTTTTGATGACGGCTATAAAATTTTGCCTACGCCCGCGACTATCGACAACGCCGCAATATATGAAACCAATATAGCCATTGATAGTAACGAAGATGCATTAATAGAGCGAAAAATAACAACCACAGGTTTTTTTGCTTCCGCTCAGCGTTATTATCTTAAGTACACACACCCTCAGGCGATAGAAGATAATATTAAAGAAAAAATGGTTAGGATAAGCCCTTTCTCAAAATTGGTTGATTACAGGATAGAGAATGTCGATGATTTTACAAAGACGCCGTTATTGAGATACAGTTTTCAGGCAAAGAAATTTCTGAATCCCGCAAATAATTTACGGGTTATACCGTTAGTCGATGATATAGATATAGATACTTCTTACGCAGGCAAAGAGGAAAGAAATTTTCCTATAGACTTTGGTGGAATTTTTGGAAAAATCTCAAAAACGAGAATAAAATTACCAGCTAACCTAAAAGTTAAATTCCTCCCCAAAAATCGCGAATTTGATACGTTATGGTTTAATTTTAAATCAAGCTATGCCGAAATCGGCGATACAATAGAGCTATGCAAAGAATTTAAAGCAAAAAAAAGATTTGTTGAAATTAATGAGTATAAAGAATTTAAAAAGAGCCTAGAAGAAGTTTTCTATCTTTTGAAGGAAGAAGTTATTTTAGAAAAGTTGCAATAAAATAGGGGTGGTTAATGCAGAAAAGTAAGAAAAAAGATTTTGAAATAAAATTTTATGAAGGTTTACTTGAAAAAAAACCAAACTTTGTCGAAGCGCTTATTTCACTAGGCGATGCTTATACGCGTAAGGGTTTTTACCAAGAAGGTTTAGAGGTTGACAGGAAATTAACTAAGCTAAAACCGGAAGATCCCATTGTGCACTATAATTTTTCCTGCAGCCTTTCATTAGTGGAAGAGGTAGAACAGGCACTTAAAGAGCTAAAAAAGGCAGTTCTTTTAGGCTATGACGATTTTGACTATATTCTCAGAGACTGCGATTTAGAAAATTTAAGGAAACACCCGCAGTTTAAAGACTTTTTTGAGAAAATAAAAAGAATAGAAAAATCCTAACTACACCCGTTATTTTAACCCCCAAAAATTTATGGAGAAAGATTTAACCCAAAATTTACATTAGGAAATGCTTAAGCAATTAAACTTATTCAAAGCCACAAAGTTACACAATAACCTTTTTCATCAAAAGAAAGCAATGCAAATTTTGCCTTCGGCAGCTCTAATTTTACAGAGGAAACAAATCCATTGTGGTAAAAGTTTGTTATATAGTTTGTTTACTTTATTCAAAAAATCAGTAGGTTACAGTAAAATTAGGGCTGGGTTTCCGCCGAAGGCGGACCCGCCTCAGGCTGGGAACCCAGCCCTTTATTCCTACGAATGAATTTCTTCTTATGAGAATAAAGGGCTGCCCTTTAGGAGAATTTTTCAAATGGAAAATTCAGGTTTAACTATATTGCTTCAAAAATTGATTAGGATAAATTCTCAAAATCCTCCTGGCGATGAAAGAAAGATAATCATTTTTATCCGCGATTACTTAAGGCGCCTAGGCGTTGCTTCTAAAATTTACAAGTTCAAAAAAAATAGGCTAAATCTTGTTTGCAAAGTAAAGTCACAAACCTCAAAGAGAAAAATACTTTTTACTCCTCACGTTGATACTGTTCCGGCTACGGGTAAGTGGCGCTTCGAGCCTTTGTCTGGAGCAATTAGCAAAGGAAAAATTTACGGCAGAGGTGCAACTGATTGTAAAGCTAACGTTGCGGTAGCACTCTACCTCATAAAAAAGCTAAAACAAGAGAAGATAAAACTAAAGAATTTAGATTTAGTTTTTGCTTTTTGTGGGGATGAAGAGACGGGAAGCTACTATGGTACAATTCCTTTAGCAAAGTTTCTAAAGGGTATAGATTATGGCGTTGTTTTAGATGCCGATGATTTTAATATTGTTGTTGCCCAAAAGGGGCTGCTCCATCTACGTATAGAGCTTTTTGGCAAAGAAGCCCATGGAGCTTACCCTGAAAGAGGGGTTAACGCTATCGAAAAAGGCATTAATATACTAAATGAAATTTTAAAGCGCAGAGTTTCCTATAAAACCCACACTCTTTTAAAAAAACCTACTTTAAATATCGGTAGATTCATCGGCGGAGATAAAGTGAATGTAGTTGCCGGCTATTGCTTTTTTGAGTTAGATATTAGATACTTACCTTTCATGCAAAAACAACGTATTATTGCTGATATAGAAAAGATAATTAAAAAGCAAAAAATAAAATATAAAATAAAAGTTTTAGCGCATCAGAGGCCGATTGAAATAGACGAGAATATTCCTTCCATTAAGATTTTAATGCGCAGCTTAAAAAAACACAGGATAAAGCCAAACTTAAAACCCAGTTTTGGCGCAACCGTGATTAATTTTCTGCAGGAAAAAGGGATAGAAAGTTTTGCCTTTGGTTTTGGCTCACAAGGACAAGCCCATGCCAAAAACGAATACGTAAAAGTTGATAATCTCCGTAAAGGCATTGCAATCCTCATGGATTATCTCTTAGAATTCGATAGTTACCTAACCAGACTATAAGCAATACACGGGCTTAAGCCCGTTCTTATGCAACATTTCAGTTCCGAACTCAAATGTTGCATAATGAGAAAAATGAGTTAAAATAAATTTATGAGTATATTAGAGTTAATAGAAGAAAAAAGGATTAAACGCCACATGGGTATTAAGAATAAAATTATATTAGAGAATAGTTTTTACCATATTACACAGAGAGCCCCTGGCAAAGAAAAATTGTTTTTGGAAGAAGGAGATTTTTTATATTTTTTGTTTCTTCTTAAAAAGATCGCTAAAGATTTTAATATAAATATTCATTCTTTTGCGCTCATGCCAAATCATCTTCATTTGCTAATATATTTGCATGAAAGAAATTTAGATAAGGCAATGAAGAAAATTTTTCAGAAATATGCTATTTATTTTAATCACAAATATCAAAGAAAAGGCCATGTTTTTTGCGGGGTCTATCGAGCCGCCCTGTGTAACGATGACGGTTATATTTTAACCGCTTCCCTATATATACATTTGAACCCCCTAAAGGCAGGCTTAGTTACTGATGTAGGCCAATATAGATGGAGTTCCGTTAATTTATATTGCGACCCCTTAAAAAATTCTTTTATAAAGACGGATTTTATTTTAGGGCTTTTTGATCAAGATAAATCAAAAGCAGTAAAACAATATAGCGAGTTACTGACCGAATGTAAATCGGTAAAATTTATCCCGCTTTTAGAAAATTTGCGAGGTTTAGATAAAATATTTAAAAATATATTTAGAAAAATTATGCCCCTCATTAAAAAACACAAAGATGATGATAAATTTTTGGAGGATATAAATAAACTGGAAAGGCAAATAGAAAATATAAAGGATAAAAAGCGCTTAAGCAATCCACAAGATAAAGAAGCAGTTGCGTATACCATTGAACAGTTAAAGAGCAGAGGCTTTGCGATTAACGAAATTTGCCGTATTCTTAAAATAAGCCGTTTCAAAATTTACCGCTTATGCAACATTTCAGTTCCGAACTCAAATGTTGCATAAGTATAGAGAATCGGATATGGAAAGAGATTTTAAATCAGGTTTTGTAGCTATACTGGGCCGGCCAAATGTCGGCAAATCAACTATCCTTAATGCTTTAACCGGCAATAAAATAAGTATTATTTCGCCCGTTCCGCAGACCACCCGCCATCAGATAAAAGGAATCTTAAATTTAGAAAAAGCTCAGATTGTCTTTGTGGATACGCCGGGAATTCATTCTTTTAAGGATAATTTGGCTACTCAACTTAATACCATCGCTAAACAATCGGTAGAGGGGTGTGATTTAATTCTTTATGTAGTGGATGTTACGCGTAATTTAGGTAAAGAAGAAGCGCAGATAATGGATTTTTTAACCCGCCAGAAAATAAAAATTATTATGGTTTTAAACAAGATGGATTTAGGTGAACATTTTTCAGGTAGCTATATTGATGCATGGAAAAAGCATATCGAGGCACAAAATATAAAAACTGATCCGATTATTTCTTATCTACCGCTTTCCGCTAAAACCGGAAAAAATATGGAAATGCTTAAAAATGTCATTATTGATAATTTACCAGAACAAGAACCATTCTACGATACCCACACCGTTACGGATTTTCCTATGAAGTTTCGTATTGCCGACATTGTGCGGGAAAAGCTATTTTTAAATTTAAAAGATGAGCTCCCGCATTCTTTAGCGGTGGAAGTGCAAGAAATGAAAGATAGGCAAAGCGAGAAGACAGAGGAAGCTGAAGAAGAAACCGAAAAAGATGGCGCCAGTTACGAGGATTATATGTCATCGCTGGCGCAACCGAATAAAAGCGGCCCCTTAACAGGCCCGATGTATATAAAGGTAAATATTTATGTAAATAGAGTCTCCCAGAGAAAAATTGTTATCGGAGAAAAAGGAAAATTATTAAAAGAAATCGGCATCCAGTCCCGCCTAGAGATGGAAGCTATTTTAAATAAAAGAGTTTATTTAGATATTAGGGTTGAAGTGTTAGAAGATTGGCAGAATAAGCCGAGGATTTTGCAGGAGTTGGGGTATTGGGTGGCGTAAGTAAGCTGTAAGCTATAAGCTGTAAATATTAATCATCAAACTAAAGAGATTGCCTCATATTTACAGGCTTCAACGCATGCGCCGCAATCAATACAGGCTGAAGAATCATATTTTAGATTAGAGATTAATTTAATGAACTGTATATATTTCTGATGGTTTTTCATCAGTAAGCCGCCAACACGGTAGAGTATAAACCTGTTTCCCTTGTTTCTTAGCTTGCTCAATTAGTTTTTTTAAACCTCCTTTTGCTTTTTCATCGATAGTTAGTTGATTTTCGTCTAAAACCACAAATTCACCATACACCCATACTTCGCCAGTTTTTGTATTGATTCTATACAAATCTTCTTTTTCCGCATTTCTTACGGTTGTTAATTGAAAAGTGTCAACTTCATTGTTGTTGTTTTGTGAAAAAGCATTTTTAGGACAAAAAAACGTGGTCGAGCAAAGAATAATAATTAATATTTTTTTCACAATACCTCCTTTATCTTTTTGTCTCTCCAAAATTATTACAAAGTTTTCATTCAATAACGATTGATGCTAATTCTTTTATATTTCCCTTGTCTATAATTATACTACACATGCTGGCATTTTGGATATCAATATATGGTGCGATTATCTCAATATAAAAAGGGTTCGCATAATGAGGTGATTTGTACGCTATATATATCCAAGCATCTACACAAATACTTTTGTTTAAGATTTCTAATTTTATCTTCAAGAAGCCAAACTCTTCACTTATAGAATTGTTTTGAGACAGCCAAAAAATCGGTGGTGTTACAATATCAGGGGAGAAGATAATCAAAGGTTGTTCTAGGAGAACATTGATTGTTCCATCGTGACAGCTTTCTATTTCTGACAAATATTGTCTAAGAAATGGTTTTTGGATTTGAATTGTGTTTTTTGCTGCCCCAAGCCCTTTTTGTATTTCCCCTCTTATTTTTATCATTTTGTCTCTAATACAAAAATCACCTGCCCGACGAAGCCGCAAAGTAGCAGGAAAGGTCAACTGAAATGACTTGTTAGAAGATTATTTATTTTATCAATCTAATAATTCGGTTTTCTGTGTAGTGCCGATTTCAGAAAGACAATCTTTATTCATCTTTTTTAACGTCATCGATTACATTCGCTAAGTTTAATGGCTCGGCTATGGGATTGTTCTTAAAGACAGAAGGAATAAAGTCGTGGACAAAAGAACTAATCTTAAGAGGTATCTTTATTAACGTATCATCACGAAGCATAAGCTCAGGAATCTCAGGAAAGTTTTTTAGCAATATCGTAGAGGGTATCATATTAAGACCTCCCATCTCGTCCATTATATTTTGATATAAAACATAAAGTTCTAACTCCTTTTTAATATCATCAAAATTCTGCTTATACCAAGCCTCCACATAAACCCTAGAGATTTCCTTATTCATTATGCTATCAGATATAAGTTGAGGGGTCATAAAATTAGCAAAGGATAAAAAAACACTAAAGCATCCTTTTTCTGTAGTATCGATTAATACTAATTTATGCTTTTTCAGGAGAGGGCGAAGTTCTTCCTCAAATAGGATATTTACAAATGATAATATAGTATTAGCCAATAGGTCGATGGTTAGCGAAATCAATCTACGATCATCCATAGGCAATATTTTTGGTGTGGTATTTTTATCCATGTTTTTATTTCGCTACAAATTCCGTATCGACAGGCGCCAGTCGAAAATTGGAATTATTTTTCTTCTAACACAAAAATCAGCGGCGCTGAAGCCGCAGAAGGCGGATGAAAGGTTCACTAGAATGATTGGTTATAGGTTTAATTTATCTTCTTATAATTGGTCTAAATCTAGTGTAGTAAGGATTTTTATCAAACCACAAAATTTCAGCATATAGTCTTCCAATAGCCCCCTGCCTTAGAGCTTCTTTTAATTCATTTAATGGTTGTTCTGGATCAAGAGGAACCCATACCATTTTATTTTTCCCATGTCGAATTATTGCATCAACATTTAATTCCGAACCTTCCCCTTGAGGAGTATTTTCAATGAATTTTGTTTCAATGAGTCTTGAGGTTGAATCTCTGGTAGCCTTTGGGTCTGGGCGAATGTCTTTACCTAATTTAAAGCCTTCAATTTTTATAAGTATAGTTGTATTTGTCCAGTTTCTTAAATCAATATAAAGTTTGCATGGGTAATTTACCTTGCCGTCTGCTATTTCAATTTTGCAGTCAATATTTAAGTGTTTTATTCTCTTTTTTGTCGTAATAATTAGTGTAATTTTTCGACATAACTCTATGATTATTGTTGCAACAACACCCGATAGAACAGCAAAAGTAAATTGCCAGAAACCATAGCGAGAGATAACTTCAGTAAATTCCATTATTATTTATCCTATAAAACTAATATCTGTAATTCAGGTTTACCCTAACAAAAAGCTCTTTCTGATTAACTTATAGCACATTCCCCCGGATTGTAAAGAAAAACCTTGCCTGAATTGGCATTTCGCCTATAAGAAATTCCGGGGATGGTATATCTAATTATTTCTTTAGATAAACTTATCTTTTATCGTTTGAGGGATTTTTGTTTTTAGGCGGGGATATTTTTCAATTATCCGGAATATATCTGCTAAATCTTTTTGACGTTTGCTTTTGCGCCTTTTTTCATCAGAATAAGCCCAGATTTTTCCTTGAAGAATATCTGGGAGGGATGCCACTTTCATTTTGTAACCCACCACTTCTTTTGTGTGAGCGCGCGGAATAAAATCCTGATAACGCGCATCTGTCTGTATTTGGATACGTAAATCAGAATCTTTAGTGCCAAGATTAACACTATGCGTAAATCTCTCTATTTTAAATATTTTTTTCACTGCCTTAATCAAATCTTCAAGTGCTTCCGCGACAATAACTATATCTAAATCAAGGCTTACTACCGGTTCAACATAAGCATTCACTCCAAGCCCGCCGATTACGCAATAGTTGATTTCTAAATCAGCCAATAAATCAAGTAATTGCTGAAGTGTATCCTTTTTTTCTTTGCTCACCGATTTTAAAAACTCTTTCTTCGTCATATTTTAATTATATCATAATTATTTGATTTTATTCATTTTTTGTGCTCAGCCGGTAACGTATAATAAAGTGTGTAAGTTCTCTGGCAAGTAAATAAAAAAGGGTGTATCCTTTTTGTGGATAATCCAATATTAACCACATAGCCGTTACAAGCGGCTAATTAAAAGGAGGTACACCCTTATGGAAGTGCTGGATAAGGTTATCTTAAGCCCGAATACTATTGTAGCCGACTGGCGCAGAGAGGTAAAGTGGAATAATATTGATGAGTTCTGGAAGGAAACAGAGCGGCAAATGAAAGAATTATTACATAGCATAT
>JAUYCY010000158.1 GCA_030692055.1 Candidatus Omnitrophota bacterium
ACCTTTATTTACCCGCCAGATTTGCTGCGCAAATCTGGCGAGGTATCCGCCTTGCGTCCGATGCGACATCTCGCCGAAGCAGTACCTCAGTTCGCATTCACCCCCGGCCATGGCCGGGGTACTCTGCGAAGGCGGATAGAACATACTCCGCGGCAAGCCGCGGAGACTGGTTGATTCGCAGGTTAAGGTTTTGGCTCTCAAGCTATTACTTATTCTTGAAATCAATAGCAATATTGAATTGGCATGAAGAACCTTTAAGTTCTTCTGGAAATGGCGTAAAAGGAGAAGATTCCTGTACAATTCTTAAGGCAAGATCTTTTAAAGTTTTATTTTCTCCATTACCTTCAACACGCTCTAGCCTCCCGTCTCTAAAAATGATGAAGCTCAGCGCTACTTCCCCGCTTTCTCTAATTTTATATTTATGGCGTGCTACATTATAAAGCTTCACCCTTATGCTGTTATAGTAGCCCATATAAGAGGGTGTTTTTTTAAAAGCTTCAAAATCAGATATTTCTGAAATAAATATTTCCTTATTATTCCTTTCTATAATCTGCGGTTTATCTAAGGCAGCTATATTTTTATTATCCACAACTAACCTATCGATAACGTTGCCGATATAGGGTGGCGGGATACTTTTAGCTTCTTCTTTAAGCGCATGGATATCATCGCTTATTGTTTTATTTTCTTTTACGATCTTTTCTATTTTTTGAGGAATTATTTCAACTTCTTTTTTTTGGGCAGGCAAAGGCTGCAATCTATTCTTCACTAGCATGGATGGTATATAGCTACCTATAAGTATGCCGTGTATAAGAAACGAGATGCTAATCGCCAAACTCCAATAACTCTTCACCCCGTTAGACATATGGTAACACCTCTACACATTCCTTTAATTTAGGAAAATCTTTATAATCACAATAACCCCGTTAGACTAAAAAGTCTAACGGGGTTCATATATTTTAATTATAACATAGGTAAAACTCGAGTAAAGAATAAATATAATGCACGGGCTAGTAAATGTTATTCTGTTTCACTAAAAAGGAAAGGTATAATTTCAGAGAGGGTTGGATGGACAAAAACACAACTTTTCACTGTTTCGCTGGTAAGCTTGTTTTTAATAGCGAGGGAAAAAATATTAATAAGTTCGGCTGCGAGGTTAGAAATTATTCCTGCGCCTATTATTACATCTCCTTCACCCACAATGACTTGCATAAATCCATCCGTATCACCATAGGCGTGAGCAGAAGAAAATTTTAAAAAATTTGATTTAAGGATTTCATATCTCATCTTTTTGCTTTTTGCTTCCTCCTCCAAGATCCCAACTTTTGCGATTTGAGGAAAGGAAAAAACACAATCGGCTATTGCCCTATAATCCTCGATAGTCTTTTTTCCGATTATATTATCAAGACAAATTTTAGCCTGATATTGGGCAACGTAAGCGAGTAACTTCTTTCCGTTGATGTCGCCGCAGGCATAAATATTCTTTATGTTTGTTCGCATGAACTCATCGGTCATTACCCAACCGCTATCATCGCACTTTATGCCAACGTGCTCTAGGCCCAAACCTTTAGTATTAGGCTCTCTTCCCGCTGACAAAATTATCTTATCAAAGCTGTCTAACTTATAGCTATGGATATCTTTTTCTGTTTCTATCTTTATCCCCTTTTTCTCTAAGACTATTCGTAAGCGATTAGCAAGATAGCTGTCGAAAAATGGTAAAATAGTGTTTTCTTTTTCTATAACTGTAACGTCTTTACCTAGGTTATTCAAAAGCGAGGCGAATTCTATTCCGATATAACCCGCGCCGACAATAAGAAATTTATCGGGGATATTACCGTAGCTAAATAAATCTTGCGCGAAAATAGTCTTTTCGTTTTCTATTAATAGTCTTGGTAATGAACCGGTAGCGATGATAATGTTTCTTGCCTCAATATTTTTGCCATCCGCATTTATAATATGGCCGTCTAAAATTTTAGCTTCGCTAAATAGAATATCAATGCCTAATCTTTTCAAATAATCAAGGGTTGGTTGTTTTATTTTTTCTAATGCACTATTTTTTTGCTCTAAAATCCTGTGCCAACTTTTGGTTAACTTTGAAGAATTAAGAAAAAATTTGGTAGGTATGCAGCCTTTATTTAGGCAGGTTCCGCCAAAATTATCCAGAGAACGTTCAAAAAGTACCGCACTTAATTTATATTTTGCCGCTTGTTTTGCGCAGGCAATTCCTGCTGCGCCGGCTCCTATTATAGCAACATCATATTTCATATAGATTGCACAGATTAAAATACTGATTACACAGATTCTTATAGTCGGCGTAATCTATCTTTAATCCGTGTAATCACTAATATATTTCTTTTATTTCTTTAAATTCGTTTTTTACTTTTTTGATTTTTTCTTTCTCTTCTTTGCTCAACTTTATCTCAATTATTTTATCTGCGCCGTTTTTATTGATCAGACAAGGTACCCCCATACATATCTGGTTAAGGCCGTATTCGCCAAGAAGTAATACCGACACAGGTATAACCATATTCTTATCGTAAAAAATAGCTTCTATCAAGTAATAACACCCTAGAGAAGGCGCAAAATGTGCGCTTCTATTCTTTAGAAAACTTACGATTTCTCCTCCTCTCGATGCTGTTTTATCTTGTATCTTTTTTATGATATTATTCTTTAAAAGGCTATCTGCAGATTCGCCTTTAACCTTCATTCTCTCGGCCGATATGATCATATCATTATTGTGCAAACCAAAAACAAATCCCTCTAGCGAATCTGGAGAGAATCCGCTTATCTGGCTGAAAAGGCCAAGAAACCTTGCAGTATCTAAAGATGAACCCATGCCTAAGATACGATTACGGTTGAATCCGGTTTCCTTGTTTACGATATAAGTTATAAAGTCTAGCGGGTTAGTCACCACGATAACAATCGCATGAGGGGAAAGCTTTTTTATTTTTTGTGAAACTTCTTTCGCGACTTTTGCATTTATTTTTAAAAGGTCTAGCCTAGTCATCCCCTCTTTCCTGGCAATGCCCGCAGTAATTACAACTATATCAGAGTCTTCGATGAAAGAAAAATCGCTACCTGCAGCTAACTTGGTAGAAAATCCTAAAAATGCCCGGGTATCTTCTAAGTCTAAAGAAACCCCTTTAGCTAAATCACCGGCAATGTCCACTAACGACAGCTCCGGGACGTTAAGGCGGGAAAGCAGATGAAACGCAAGGCTCGAGCCTACGGCACCGCTTCCGATGATAGATATTTTTCTAACCATTTTATCCGCCTCCGCAGAAATTTACGCTCGCGAGCCTGTATATAAGCACGAAAAAGATATCCGCTGTCTATCAGGATTCTGCTGCGGCGACTGCCTACCCAGCAGGGTGTCCTGTTGGCCTACCGAAGCTTTTCTTCCCGAAACGAATTCGTCTTTGGCGAAAGCTCAGGCAGGGATTCCGCCGCAACCATGAAGATGCTTTGGTTACAACCCGCAGGGCTTCATTTACCCCGTTAGAGAAAGCCACCGACGCGAAGTCGGTGGTGTATATCTAGAAGCCGCGACGGTGGTTTAATGCCACCGTCAGCGCAACGACCCGTTAGGGAACGAAGTTCTCTAACGGGGTTTACTTAATTTTTTTATTTCTTTTGCGATTGCTTCTGCCATCTCTTTCGTACCCACTGCGCTAGGGTCAGTGCGATTAGGTTTTAAGTCGTAAGTTACATATTTTCCTTTCTTTATTACCGAAAACACCGCTTTTTCTAAAATATCGGCTTTATTGGCCTCCCCTAGATATTTAAGCATGAGGCTTGCGGAAAGCATAGTGGCGGTAGGGTTAACTTTATTTTTTCCGGTATATTTAGGCGCGGCACCATGCACCGGCTCAAAAATAGCAATACCAGTACCGATATTTGCACCTGGAGCAACGCCCAGACCCCCCATAAGCCCAGCGCATAAATCAGAAATTATATCACCGTAAAGATTGGGCAATACTAAAACATCAAACTCTTGCGGACGTATTACTAACTGCATGCAAAGATTATCCACAATAACATCAGTAGCTTCTATGCCCGGGTAATTAGAAGAAATTTCCTTAAATGTTTTTAAAAAAAGGCCATCAGTGCATTTCATAATGTTTGCCTTATGCACGCAGGTAACTTTTTTTCTTTTTTCTTTCTTAGCTAATTCAAAGGCGAAACGAATAATCCGCCGAGAGGCAAATTCGGATATTGGTTTTAAAGAAAGTGCGCTGTCGCTACGTATCTTTTTCGCGCTTAGACTATTTATTTTTTCTATTAAGTCTTTTGTTTTGGGATCTTGCTCTTTAAATTCTACTCCGGAGTATAAATCCTCAGTATTTTCCCTCACCACCACTATGTTTACGCCAGGATATTTTGAATTAGTTCCTTCAATATAATATGCTGGCCGCACGCACGCGTAAAGGTCTAGCTCTTGACGCAACGCGACATTTATAGAGCGAAATCCTGTGCCAATGGGAGTAATAATCGGCCCCTTTAGGGCAACTTTATTGTTTTTTATTGAGTCAAGCGTCTCTTTCGGAAGAAGGTTGTTATATTTTTTTAAGGCAGGTTCGCCGGCATAAACTGTTTCCCATTCGATACCTACGTTCAAAGCATCAATGCATATTTTTGTTGCCTCAACTATCTCTGGACCAGTGCCATCTCCAGGAATTAAACTAACTTTATACGACATATTTTTTAATTTTATTATATAGCTTAGAACTTACCTGCCTGCCGGCAGGCAGGCGGCTTTATCGCCTACTCTACTTTAAAATCCTTATATTTTTGAAGATAATTAATTATACCGCCACAGATAACTAATTCGTTTCTAAAATTGTTCCACGGAATAAACTTTAGAATTTCATTATTTTTTAGATTCTTTATGTTACCCTTATCTACGTCAATGGCTAACTCATCACCCTCACTCATACAAGAAGTATCTACCTCAATTAAAGGCAAACCTATATTAAAAGCATTACGATAGAATATACGTGCGAAACTTTTCGCTATTACGCATGTAATTGCCGCTTCTTTTATTACCCAGGGAGCTTGCTCCCTGGAAGAACCCATGCCAAAATTATCTCCCGCGACAATTATTGACTTATTTGGAATTATTTCTTTATAAAAGTTTGGCCTTATATCTTCAAAAAGATATTGCGAGAGTTTTTTCATATCAGTGATGGAAAATTTGTACCTACCGGAAATTATCCAATCCGTATTAATATTGTCGCCGAACTTAAAAACTTTGCCTTCTAAAATCATAGATTTTCAAATTCTGTAACATTTCTAGCTTTCAGTAGAGCGACTTCTTTAGTAATACTGCCTTTTTTATAAAGTTCTTTAAGGTCTTTATCTATAGTATGCATGCCGTATTGACCACCCATCTGAATCATAGAAGGAATCTGTGCAACCTCTCCTTCTCTAATTAGGTTACGAATGCCGGGCGTTGCGATCATAACTTCTGTGGATAAGACTCTCCCCTTTCCTTCTGCGCGCGGCAGGAGCAATTGAGAAATTACCCCTTGAAGGCAATCCGCCAGTTGTACCCTTATCTGTTTTTGTTGATGCGGAGGAAAAACATCGATAATCCGCTGTACTGTTTGCGGAGCATCGGGTGTATGCAATGTCGCTAGTACCAAGTGCCCTGTTTCTGCCGCGGTTAGGGCTGTGGCGATAGTTTCTAAATCGCGCATCTCACCCACTACTATCACGTTAGGGTCTTGCCTTAGCGCCCGACGCAATGCTTCAGGAAAAGAATGAGTGTCTGCATAAACCTCCCTTTGCTTTATTATACTTTTCTTATTGGCATGCACAAATTCTATAGGGTCTTCTATGCAAATAATCACCTCTTTCCTTTCGCTGTTAATAATATCAATCATTGCTGCCAGGGTCGTACTTTTGCCGGTACCTGTTGGGCCAGTCAAAAGAACCAAACCATTGGGTTTTCTGATTAAATCGTAGGCTACATCGGGTAACCCTAGCTCTTCAAAAGTAGGAATTTTTTTCGGAATTCTTCTAAATGCGCCTTCCACATTTCCTTTTTGATAATGTATATTTATCCTAAACCTATCCATATCCGGAAGAGCGAATGAAAAATCAAGCTCTTTATCTTTTTCGAATAAGGATTTTTGCTCATCATTTAAAATACTATAAATAAGAGCCTTGGTAGTTTCTGAGGTAAGCACAGGCAAGTCCGTAATGAGCAATTTTCCGTCGATTCTTAGTACGGGAGCGCTATTGAAAGTAATATGTAAATCGCTCGCCGCTCTTTCCATTGTTAGCTTAAGAAGAGTGTTTATGTTAACCATGCCACCTCCCCTTTAATGACGACACAATTTACGGCAGCCTACTGGCGAACGTAAATTGTACGCCGGAATTAAACCCTTGACATTTACCTTGACAAAAACATTTAAGTAGATGTCAAGGGTCAAATTCGGCTACGTCCCGCCTTTGGCGGGACTGCCTCATTTGATATACTTACGCGGATCGGTTATTTCTCCTTTAATTGCCGAAGCAGTTACTGTTGCCGGTGACGCTAGATAAATAAAACTATTAGGATTACCCATTCTCCCCTTAAAATTCCTATTTGCCGTTGAAATGACTACGTCTTTATCTGCCGGCACGCCTTGGTGTGTTCCTACACATGGCCCGCAACCGGCTGGTAATATTATTGCTCCTGCTTCAAGAAATGCTTTCATTAGCCCTTTCTTGAGCGCTTGCAAAAATATGCTATGCGAAGCAGGTGCAACCAAAAACTTTACCTCGGGATGTACTTTTCTCCCCTTTAAAATCATTGCCGCGATTTCTAAATCCTCTAATCTTCCATTTGTGCATGTTCCCAAAAAAGCTTCGTTTATTTTCACCCCTTTTAGCTCTTCAATAGGTGCACCGCTATCTACACTATGAGGTTTTGCCACGTAAGGCGACAACCTAGAAATATCAAACTCTATAACTTTTTCATAATGGCAATTTTTATCAGGATAGACCGGTTTGTACTTCTTATATCCCACGTTCTTTAAATAAGCAAAAATCTTCTTGTCAGGAGCTATAATACCACACTTTGCGCCAAATTCTATAGTCATATTAGTAATTGTAGAACGCCCATCCAAAGAAAGGTTGTCGATCGTATCTCCTTGGAACTCTACAGCCTTATAGGTAGCACCGTCTGCACCTAAGGTGTGGATTATGTGTAAGATTACGTCTTTGCTAGATACTCCGTGCGCTAGCTTTCCCTTAACGATAATTTTATAAGTCTGGGGAACCTTAAACCAGTTTTTACCTGTAGCCAATGTTACCGCCAAGTCAGTAGAGCCGACGCCGAAACTGGCTGCGCCAAGTACGCCGGCAGTTGAAGTATGAGAGTCTGCCCCTAAAATAAGCGCTCCCGGATAAGCAAATCCCTCTTCAAGAACTAATTGGTGCGAGATACCACAACCTACGTCAAAAAGCAAATTTTTACTTTTTTTTGTAAATTCTCTCATTCTACTATGCACCGCGGAAACGCCTATGCTGGGAGAAGGGCTTGAGTGATCAATAAACATCGCGTATTTTTTTGGATTTTTAATTACCCCGAGCGCACCTAACCCTTCTAGAACTAAAATAGTAGTCCCATCCTGAGAGAAACAAAAATCAACCGTACATATTCCTACTTCCCCAGCCCGGAGCTTCTTTGATGAATGCGCAGAAAGTATTTTTTCAATTATTGTTTGATTCATGCTTTTGGGTATCAATTAACGGCGCTGTCGCGAAATAGCGCCAGCGCCTGATTTCAACCGAGATTTTGCATTAGGCTGTTATAGTAATCGATAATGTTTTATGAAATAACAGGTTATCAGTGATTAAAATTGTTAATGTTTTCAATCATTGGAATCTTTTAGTAATCATTGTAATCAGGCGCTGATGCATTATGCAACAGCGCCATCATACATTCGTACGGTAAGAAAAAGTTACAAAGCTTTTTACGAAATAAAACGTTTTCTCTACTGCGAAATGCTTATACTCTCAATCAAATTCAATGGTGGACCCAATGAATGCGCCTGCGGCGCTCTTTGCTCGCGCAGAACGCAGGCAAAG
>JAUYCY010000024.1 GCA_030692055.1 Candidatus Omnitrophota bacterium
ATTGGTTTGTACCCACTTACCATTTTACCCCGTGGTGGTCTTTTATGAAAGAACGAGTGCTAGCCCAGCAGGGCACCCTGTTGGGTAGGGAATTATGTCCCAGCCTTGTAATCAGGGACTGTTGCGTTTTGCAACAGTCCCTCTATAACTCCAATTTCACTATATATATAAAAATAGGCGAGTCTCAAACCGAAACTCGCCTATTTACTCTAAAGATATTTTTAATGCCGAATATAGATAATTTGCTTATATTATTCTAAATATTTCTGTAATTTTGACCAAGTTTGTTTTCCAACTTTTCCGTCAACCTTTAGGCCGTTAGCTTTCTGAAATTCTTTAACTGCGTCCTTAGTTTTTTTGCCTAGTTTACCATCAACTGTTTCCGTATAAAAGCCAGCCTTTTTTAATGCTGCTTGAATCTGCTCAGGAGTAACCTTGGAAACATCTACTTCTTCTTTATTTATTATTTCTGTTTCTTTTACCTTAGAAACTTGCGCCTCTAAGTCTTGAATTTGCGCTTCTTTTTCTTGTAGCTGTTTCTCTAAATCACTAACCCTGGCCTGAAGTTCAGCCCGCGTACCTGTAGGCGTAGTACCCCTTCCCGTTGTGGCACATCCGATTAAACTTAACGATAATAAAACTGCCAATATTGATTTAATAAACACTGCGCACCTCCTTAAATAGACCTAAAACAACGCCGTCAACTTACTGAGCTGTAACCGAAGAACTACTTTGTTGCACTCCAGCAAGATGCATTTTTAGCTTTTTCCATGTTTTAGAGCCAACTTTTCCGTCAACCTTCAAATTATTTTTTGCTTGGAAGTCCTCTATTGCTTTTTTAGTTTTTGGACCAAGGACGCCGTCAACTTTTCCTGTATAAATTCCAGCATTCTTTAAAGCCTGCTGTATATTTTCGGTGGTTAGCCTATCAACCGTTGTGGATGCTGCTGGAAGCTGCGGTGACATTGCTTCTGCAGAATCTTTGACTACAGGGGCTGTTGCAGTTTGAGGCTGCAGCACTTGTGGCGCTTGATTTTCTGTAGTTGGCGCCAATCCTTCCTCTAAAATATCTTCGCCTATGGGTGCTTCGGACGTCTCTGGTTTCTTTGCGCAACCAACAGTAAAAATTAACGTAAAAACCAATAAAAATATAATTTTGCTCATCTATACTCTCCTTTGTGTTTGCCTAACATTACTAAAAATTTTTCCACAATACTGCTATTTCACTAAAATAGATTGCGCTATGTTCTTATCGTCTATAGTAGTTGTATAGCTAACAGAAACTTTATTGCCCATTTGAATATCGGAAAGCGTAAGATTTGCCTCGCCCTTTTTTACAGTTGTCGTTTGAGTCATAGAAAAGTTCAGGTTTTCTGCTAGCCCACGTTCTTCATCGCTTATCTCTCGCACGGTAAAAGTAGAACTTACTGGGTCCAAAGAAACTATTTCACCTGTAACTTCTTTTATTTTCTGAGCTACCGCTACTCGCGGTGAAAATATCTCAATTGTACCTAAAAACCCTGTTGCGATTAAAACTAGGAACAAAAAATATATCGCGCCGTTAATAGTCTTTTTCACTCTTTCACCTCCTTTGATGACGACACAAGTTATGGAGCATGCTTACGAACCCCGTTAGAAATTTTTAATTTCTAAGCGGGGCGAACATAACTTGTTTAACGGAATTAAACCCCGCCATTTTGGCGAAACTATAAACACTATCGTTCAACTAGTCCAAACTTTAAAGCTGTAATTTACACCGCGAACTATCAACCCACCCGGCCAAAACAGATTGGGTCATATCAGCGCCTGAACACTGGTTTGCACAATATATAGACGCAAATTTGATTGCGATTAGGGGATATTTCTATATGTTGTGTTTTTTTATAATAAAAATTTGATTTGACCCAGCCTGAAAAGGGCGGGGTT
>JAUYCY010000063.1 GCA_030692055.1 Candidatus Omnitrophota bacterium
CGAAATATTTAACCCGTCCGAAGTTTTAATCGCAAAATAGTATATTGTATTGAATTTTAACGGAGTAATGTCGACAGTTTGGATTGTGCCGGGATTTTCTACGACCGGAGTTTTTTCCGAAAACGCAAAATCGGAAATCGGTTTTGTCAAACTCCAATTTTCCTCAGTAATGGAGTTGTCCGAGTAGCGAATATTGTAACTCAAACTCTCGGAAGTTCTTTTGTCTAATGGCGCGGTCCATTTCAAAGTAATAAAAATTCCATTTACATAATCAACGACTAAATCATTAATAACGGTAGGCGGATTAATATCATAAACGCTGTTTTGCTGTTTGGGCGTACCCAGAATCGGATTACTTTCTTTATCCAGAGCGCCGATTCCCGGACCCTCATAGGTTCGCCAATTTTCCGGAAGCAAGCCAGACCTTTCAGGATTAATTCTTTCCATTGTTCTTCTTATCCATTTCCCCTCTTCGTTTTTATTCTCTCCCGCACACCATCCGCTACCACAATTATTTTCGTCGCTTATATTTCCATTATTGTCTTTCAAAATCAAATGTGCGCCGAAATTATTCAGGGCGCCAACATAAATTTGATCTGCTGCGATATTTAAAATTGCCTCATCGTCGCTTCTTTCCATAAGAAGAAAATAATTTTTACTCGGCAAAATTCCGGAAAGTATAATTTCCGCATCATCGATTTTCAGCATCCAATCGCTCAAATTGATCTCGAAATCGGAGCGGTTGTATAATTCTATCCATTCATCGTTATAATCCGCTTCTGTGCCGGCCCAAGCAACCTCGTTAATAATTATTGGCTCGGAAACAATGGCAATCGATTTCTCCTGCCAATTGCTTTCATTCCCGATTTTATCAATGGCTTTTATGCGAAAAGCGTAATCTTTGTCTTTTTCCGTAATATTTAAAATTGCCTGCGTGCTGGCAGTATTATCCATTAAAATCTGCCAATCATTTTCTCCAATTTTATATTCAATATCGAAAACAATATCAACCTCTAAAGAAGACCACCCAATGCTTAAAGATGAGGATGCGTAATTATAATTCAAATAATCGAAAGAAAAATCCGGAGGTGTTATATCTTGCGGCTCTTCGAGGGTCTCGGAAGTTGAAGCTGTTTCTGGGGTTTGATTCTGGGCTGCGGCGCTCCAGCCGTCTCCGCCCAGAGACGGACCAGAAACAACGGTCCCGCTTTGCTCATTAGATTCACTTATCCCAGATTCAGTTGAGGGATTTGTCCCGAGCTCGGTCGAGGGATCGGTCCCATCAGACTCATTGGTCTTATTCTCTTCATCTGTCTCTATTTCTTCTCTTTCTGTTGAAACACCCTTAACTTCCGGTTGGCTTGGCAACGGAGAAACAATACTTGCGATTTGCGGAAGATGCCCCGGGAAATATTCTTGGGAATCGGAAAGAATTACATCTTTGCCGATTTCATCCAAAAATAACTTAATCACACCTGCACCATATTGTACTGCCTTCGGCGCAAGATGAGTCCAGTAATCGGTTTGAAGTTTAGCGTCATTACTATCTATTCTATATACGGTTTTTTCTTCTTCTAATAGTGATATTTCTCTCCAATTAGATTCTTGTGTGTCCACTCTTAGTAATCGAATGGGATTATCATATTCGTCTACTCCCCAGGCATAGAGTCGCTGAGAAAAATGACCATAATCTTCTTCCTTTATTACAGTATTATGGGGTTGATTATAATCCCTATATAGATCTGTACCAATAATACTATCTTTACTGAAAAAATATTCATTACTATATTTTGCTAACTCGTCAAAAACTTGTCCCGTCGAGTAAATCATCTCGGGGCGACGTTTGTCTTTATATAAATTCTCCGCTAAATTCGCGTTGTAATCCGAAGAAAAATTAATTCCTCCTGCCCAAGATTCAAGCGGATCGCCAGTTATATGATGGTCGTTTCGCGAATGCGCAGGAACACTCATATCCGCAATTAAATGTAAAATATGACCCAGGCCATAGTAAGCTTTGTCCGCATCGCCTTTATTGTAATATTTTACTGATGCTGACCAAGAATAATCACCATGTTTTTGAAATTCTCCATCATCTTTAGTAAAAATATTCAACAATAAATTAGCGAATGCATGGATTACGTCTCCCTGAAAATTAGAATCCAATGCCCATATTTTAGCAGTAACTACTCCGAATGGCGCACGATTGTAGATTGGATCGTATAAATGAAAAGCGTATCTTGGTGAAGTATCTTCATCAATGCTGCCCTTTAAAATCATTTCTAGTTGTCGAGAATTTATATCTGGATCGTAATTCAGGTTGTAAAACTCAACCATTTCTTTGGCTAAATTAAAATGGGTTGGATTTGCGGTATACAAAAAAGCTTTATTTGGATTAAAAATAAAGCCTCCGATAATCAATATTATAAAAATAATTTTTCTGAATCGCCTACCTAAAGACATAATTATTGAAATTATATCCTCCTTATAAATATTCTATTTTCCAATCGCCGTCCCAATTTTTAATAAAAGATATCACGTGAGAATAATTTTTTCCATTCTTTTCTGTTATATAATCATATGACGACATAGCGGTATGATCTAAATCTCGACTCTTGGTGTCTTTCCCCGTAGCATCATCAGTATAGATATATGTATCTTCTAATTTCTCTGGTAGATCGCTTAACATTTCTGGTAGATATCCTTTTTCTTTTATCTCGTACAAAGATTTTTTCCATTCATCTACTTTTTCTTTGATAAAACACCCCGCCGCCACATCCATATCGTCATCAACTAACGCCTGTCGAAAAATCGCATAAGTTTGCTCTGGTCGAGTGCGTGTCGGCGTATTAATTAATTCTTGCGATTCTACTGGCCATATTCCCTTTTCAACCAACTCTCTTTCCGTAAACATCCTATACGGAAACTTGTCACTGGCGAAACCCATATCAATGTATTGCTTTCTGACTTTCCACCATTCGCTGTACTGAATTCCCGCATAATAAACCACAGCCGATAAAATAATTACAAAAAGAATCAAGGAAACGATTTTCCTTGCTCCCCATTTCTTCTTCGGCTTAATATTCTCTTCCATAATTTTAATATAGGACATCCTCTTCCCCCCGTCAAGTATTTTACACCACCCAAGCTAACTACAGCCACTATTTAACCTTACAGGGCGGCCGCACTATAAAGTCAGTGTTTTTACCTGATGCTTATTTCTTCCGTTAAAAGCGTTATC
>JAUYCY010000075.1 GCA_030692055.1 Candidatus Omnitrophota bacterium
ATAAATACGAAAACTATTCCACAAGATATTTGTTGAAGATTATCGACGAATTAAAAAAGTTAGGAACCCGACTTCTTACCTTACATGGCGGTGAGTCTCTTTTACGGAAAGATATTGGGGAAGTTATTAACTATGCAAAACTCAAGGGATTTTATATCAGTCTAAATACCAACGGTTATCTTATTCCTAACAAAATCAAAGAGTTAATATGTATTGATAATATAATCTTAAGTTTGGATGGCCGAGAAGAAAATAATGATAAAAATAGAGGAAAGGGATGCTATAAAAAGGTTATGGAAGCAATAGATTTTGTTCTAGAAAATAATATCCCTCTTGTTATTCATGCAACTCTTACAAAAAATAGCATCCAGGATATGGAATTCTTGGCTAAATTAGCGCAAGATAAAAAATTCAGGGTCCAATACAGCATTCTTTATAATTATGCTGAGTTTAATGATAAATGTCCTGATACTGTCGCATCCGATACAGAAATCAGAGAAACTGTAAAGAAAATTTGGAGTTTAAAAAAGAAGGGATACCCGATCTTTTATTCTGAAAATGTTTTAACAACAGCTATTAATTGGCCTTTTTCTTATAATGAGAGGTTCTTTATAGAAGAGGATAGAAGTTTTATAGCTAAAATACATAAACTGTTACCTTGTTACCACGGAAAATTAAAATATCAAATAGATGCGGATGGCAGGGTCGTAACATGTTGGGCCCACAATATTCCCGATGCGCCTAACATAAAAGAAATCGGCGTCGCCCAAGCTATTAAGCAGTGCCGCGATAATAATAAATGTAGATACTGTACCTTTTTGGCTAATAATGAACATAATGCACTAATACACTTAATCCCCAGAAACATTTGGAATATTATTTGTATTCAAATAGCAGACGTTTTGAAAATAAAAACATCAAGATTAAAATAGTGACATTTGATGCTAAATTAAACATATAAAATATTAAATGCAAGAAAATAGATATATAAAAAGGTGAGACATAGATATAATATTAAACATTGTATTATTATTGGATCTTCTTCAGGTTTAGGAGCAGCTTTAGTAGAAGAATTCCTCAATCAAACATCCTGTCGGATTACCGGTGTGGCGAGAACAAATTTTGAGAAGATCCACCGCTATCGCGAATGGTCTGCATCTGGACGGTATAATCATATCGAACTGGATATTACGTCGCCGGTATGTCGCATTCATCTAAAATCTCTCTGTTCTGAATTTTCCTCTGAACCTATATGTGTTATTTTTAACGCGGCCCGTGTAGCTACAGATGTTAACAAAAATGGTGCACTAAACTATGATGTTTTTGCAGATATTAATCGTGTAGGTATCGATGGTTTTGGAAATATTCTCGCTGCATTCGAAGAGCATTTTTTGAAATATGGAGGAATTTTGGTAGGAATTTCGTCTTTTAGTTCTTTTATGCCTCCCTTACTTGAGCAAAGAGTAGCTTATCCATCTTCCAAGGCTTATCTGGATATGGCTTTTCGATGTCTTAGGGTTGCGTGGGATAAGAAAGTTAAGATAGTAATTATTCATTTAGGTCATATTAGTTATTCGAAAGATAAAACTTTTCCTAAATGGATATCGCCAACTTATAATTTGGTTGCTAAGAAAATAGTAAGATTAATTGCATCTGGAAAGGCTCCCCAAGAGATAAATTATCCTGTATTGTATTGTTTGATTTATAAATATATATTTAGATTTATTCCCGATAGAGTATATTTAAATTTATTAGGGATATTAAGATATTTTATTAAGACTGATAAACGGTGAAACCAGATATCGTTTTTTATCAACAGTATGCCTTACCTTATTTCGGAATACTTTCTTTGAATGCTTATCTCAAACATGCTGGGTTCAAAGCCGATGTGGTAATTAAATCCCTGGAGAAGGATCCCATAAGAACAATAAAGCGATTAAATCCCAGCATTGTGGGAATTTCTGTGTTATCTACAGAGCATAATTGGCTTATCTATGCAACGCAGGCTATGCGTAGCGCAATGCCACATGTTAAAATAATTGTAGGAGGTATTCATGCGATATTTTATCCTGAAGAGATTCTTTCGGTCACATCGGCAGATTTAGTTTGTCATAGCGAAGGCGAAGATGTTTTATTAAATGTGATTAAAGAATTAAATAAATCTAATCCCTCTTGGCATTCTATCCCCGGTATATCCTATAGAGATAATTCGGGAGTTATTCACACAAACGAAAGGGCTACGTTAGTTCAATTCGATGATAAGATAGTCGAAGATAGAGCTATCTATTATGACCGTTACCCTCCTCTCGCCAAAGATATAGTGCATCGTTTTTTTTCAAGCAGAGGTTGTCCTTATCGATGTAGTTTCTGCTATAATCCAGTCATTAAAGATTTCTTTAAGGGGAAAGGCAAATATGAGCGACAAAAAAGCGTTGAACTCTTTATTCAGGAAATATATTCGCAATGCACCAAGTATTCTATAAAGTTAGTCTTTTTCTACGACGATTTATTTACTTTTGATAAGAAATGGCTAAAAAGATTCCTTGAGATCTACAAAATTAAAGTAAATATACCATTCATGTGCACTACAAGAGCTGACCTTATAGATGATGATACTTCTCGAATGTTGGCAGAGGCCGGTTGCCGTACCGCAAGTTTTGGTATTGAGACAGGAAACTACCAGATACGGAAAAATATTTTAAAAAAAGATATTAGCGACGAACAAATAATGCGCTGCGGAGATCTTCTGCACAAATATGGCATCAGGATACAGACATCGAATATGTTTTGTCTTCCTAATGAAACCTTAGAAGATGCTTATAAAACCGTTGAACTGAATATAAAATCTAAAGCAAACTTTGCTTTTTCCGCGCTTTTTATGCCATTTCCTAAAATGGAAATTGCCGACTATTGTATCAAGCAAGGCTTTTTAAAACCCGACTATTCACTTAAAGATTTACCTTATTCTTTTTTAACCGCTAGCATATTGAATATGCCAAATAAGGCAGCCATTGTCAATATTCATCGTCTCGTATATTTTTTTGTTAGATGGCCATTATTTTTTAGAATATTCAGAAAAATAGTTCGTCTTTACTTTCTTAATATCTTTTTTCGCTTAATCTTTCTTATTAGTAATTTACTCAGGTACAAAGAGGAAAGAGGTATTACATTGCCGTCTGCTATACAGTATGCTTTGCGGCTTAGGAACTCATTTTAATTAAATATACGTTTTAAAAAATGAGAATAAACAATAAATATGAAAATCAAAAATATTTTTGGGAATATGCGGGCAATATTGGTTATGGTAAAGCAATTTTTTCCAATCCAACAGTAGAAAGACATATTACTACCAAGCAGTGGCAATCAGTGATTTATGTCGCAGGATATGTTGGATTAGACAAAGACTCAAGAGTTATTGAATTAGGATGCGGTGATGGTAATTTCGCAGAAAATGTTCTGTCGTGTCACTACAAACACGTAGATGCTTATGATATGTCTAGGTCTGCTATAGAGAGTGCACGATCGAGATCTAAATCTGAAAATGTTAGTTATTATATACAGGATATAAGCACTTATGATTTTGGACCGAATGCACATTGGGATGGAGCATTTTTGATAGGTTTTATTCATCACATTAAAGATTTTGCTCCGTTGATTATTTCTCGTTTGGCTAAAGTTTGTCCTAAGGTAATTGTTTTGGAGCCTAACGGTGATAATATAGTACGAAAGTTACTTGAGCAATTACCATCTTATAGACAAGCAGGGGAAAATAGTTTTAGATTAAAAGAAATAATAAATATTTTCAACTCGAATGACTATACAGTTAAGATAATTTCTAGAATAAACATTATTCCACCATTTTTACCTGAAATTCTTTTCCCTTCTTTTAAAAGCCTTGAAAGATTAGTTGAATCCATTTTTTTTCTAAATAAAATGTGCGCTACGTATATACTTGGTTTCGAACATAGACACTGGAATAAATAAAAATTATAGGTGATGATAAAAAAATAGAAAAGTTTATATAAATAACGTATGATCAAAAAAGTGTTCCGCATTAATTTGTACCAGTCGTTAATAACCTTTAGCATGCTTAATAGTTTTAAGAACTACAGATAAATATATATGAAACTTATTGAAGAATTCTGCGAGAAATTTGCCGATTATTTAATCTGGATATTCATATTTATATATGTCTTTATATTTAATTATATATGCTTTTTAAAATATAATTCTTTTAGTTATTATGATTGGGATTTCGCTAGCGATGTAATCGTCTACTGGAATAGTGTTCATGGTAAATTACTTTATTATCCTTTTTTAGAACAGATAATCTTTGGTGCCCATTTGTATTTGATTATATTCTTAATTATTCCTATTTATGCAATTTTTCAGCATCCTTTGACTGTATTGTTCTTGCAAACTATATTCTTAGGTATCGCTGCATACCCACTGTATCTTCTGGCAAAGTTAAAACTTAATAAAACTTTTGCCTTGGCAGTAAGCCTAGTCTATTTATTATATCCCCCTTTGGGGTATATTAATCTTTTTGAGACCCATTTTGATGCATTTACTATATTTTTCTTTTCTTTTGCCTTGTATTTTTTTGAAAAAGATGACTTTAAGAAATTTTTAATTTTTATCTTTCTTGCTATATCCTGCAAGGAAAATGTAAGTCTCGTTATTCTTATGTTTGGAATTTACGCATTATTTAAAAAAAAGACAAAAAAATGGATTTTTATTCCTCCATTATTAGGCATTACTTGGTTTTTTCTTTCAGTAAAGGTTATCATTCCTTTCTTTGCTAGAGAGGCCAAGTCTTATCAAGAAGGATTTATGTTCAGCGTACATTTTCAGCACTTGGGAAGAAATATCTTTGAGATGATAAAGACCATGTTCACGCATCCCGTATTAGTATCTAAATTCGCACTTACAAAAAGAAAACAAATTTATCTCTTACAATTATTTCTGCCTACTTCTTTCTTGGGAATTTTAAGCCCGTTAGCTTTATTGATTGCTCTACCTATCTTTATGCAGAATCTGCTCTCTTCATTTACGTCTCACGCAATGATATATTTTCAATATGTTGCCTTGCTTATTCCTTTCATATTCAATTCTACTATAAATGGATTGGCTAGGCTTCTGAACTTTAAGTCTCTTCGACATAAGCAGCTAGTGCTTACAGGATTTTTGCTTATTGCTATTTTCTCTGGTGTTCATTTAAATGCGCCACAATTGTATTTAGGGCGTTATATAAAAATTTATAAAATTGACGAGATAGCAAAAGAAAAAGATAAATTAGTAAGGATGATTCCAAAAGATGCATCGGTAATCGCTACTTTTCAATTTTTGCCAAAATTATCACATAGGCATGACCTTTATTCTATGCATTTTATTTCTACCGGTTATAAAATGTACACGAAGGTAAAGTATGAATCGCC
This sequence comes from Candidatus Omnitrophota bacterium, assembly GCA_030692055.1. The sequence continues at coordinate 5,439 of JAUYCY010000075.1, forward strand.
TATAAATTTGGAGTATGCCTTAATAGATTTCAATGAACCCTTAATGATTGGTTCATTTTTTCCTCCCCAGGCTTCCGATAATATACGTAATTTTTTAGAAAATGGTAATTGGATGGTTCTCAAGGCGATAGATGATGTGGTTTTGTTTAAGAAAAATTATTTTAAAGGCAAGAAAATTTGTGAGCTTATTACCGAAACAGATATACAAAATATCGTTAATGTCAATATAGACAGTAAGATAATGTTTTTAGGTTTCGATATAGAATCAAGAAATATTAGAAGTGGAGATGTTTTGCATCTTACCTATTATTGGAAGAGAATTAAAAAAATAGATGAAGAAATAGGCTTTTTTTTACAATTTGTAGATTCGAATCACCAAGTTGTTCTACAAAAGGTTCGTACTTCAGGTTATCGTGTTTATTCTTCTCCAAATTGGCCTAATGATCATATAGTCAAAGAGGAAAATTGGGTATTCATACCTACAAATATAAAACATAAAAAATATAGCGTTAGAATAGGTATGTTTTTTTTGTCCGATGGAAAGATTTTACCCGTTTTAAATAAAGAAAAAATCGATAAGATGGGAAGAATAATTATATCGGATGTTCTTATTGTAAGCGATAGCTAGGATATACCTTAAGAGAGGTTTTTATTAGGTCAAATATAATGTATTTGTATAATAAATTATCAAAGTCCGAATTAATGATTTTACAAGAACAAAAATAATCTATGATTCAAAGATGACCCAGGGGGAGGATTTATTATGCTAAAAGGAGTTGTAATTGGTTTTTTTTGCTTTATATCGTTTCTTATTCTGCACGTTATTATCTTTCATAATCGTGAAATAAAGTGTCGTTTTCTAACATTGGTAATGATTTTTTATGCGTTGGTTCCATTTTATATACTTTTATATATTATAATTCCAGCCGATGCGTTAGTTCTAATATCAGCTGATCCCAGAGTAATGCCAGGTACTGTTATCGGGCTTTCGCAAGTTTTTAACTTTTTTATTGGTCTTGCGATCTATCATCTTCTTTTCTTTGGTTATTGTCAATTTTATTTTCTTTTGGATCGCTCCGTATCGGTCAGGACAATGATTGAATTAATGCAACATCCGCAAAAGAAAATGACCAAAGAAGAAATTAAGAAAGCATATGACTTCGATGACTTCATCTCTAGAAGATTAAAACATATGTTGGATAGTAAATACATAACTCAAGAATCTAGTTATTATACTAATACCGCTAAAGGGCGTTTACTTGCTAAAGTTTTTAGGTTTCTGAAAGAATATTTAAGATTGGGCATAGGAGGATAAAAGACGAAAAAGTCTTGACTATTGGATAAAAGAAACAATCCGCCCCCTGATTTATAAATGAAAAATTTCAGATGTAAAAATATTATAACAGCGGAGGTTTAATATGACAAAAGTTTTAATCATAAAGTTAGGGTATTCCGAGACCCTGGATCAAGAGATAGGGACAACGACCAGCTTAGGCGATGTGCTTAGGACTACAGTTATCTTGAATTACTTTAAAGAGAACGATGTTACCTGGCTGGTAGATGAAAAGGCCTATCCCTTACTGGAAAACAATCCTTTGATAGAACGGATATTGATTTTTAATCTGGAGTCTGTTTTGCAGTTACAGCGCGAAAGGTTCGATACAGTAATAAACCTGGAAAAAGGTTCGGGAATTTGTGCCTTTTCCGATTCTATTAATGCTTGGAGAAGATTCGGCTTCAGGTTTGACGTCGATCGCGGAATCGCCCAGGCTTATGATGGTGCAGAAAAGGTTTTAAGCCTCTGTCTTGATTTAGAAAAAAAGAAAGGGAGCCTAAAATACTGGCAAGATGCATTGGCTTCTATGATTGGAGAAAAATGGATAGGGAAAGAAGAATATATTCTTGGATATCGCCCGCGTTCTCCAGTAAAATATGATATTGGTTTTAACTGGGTTGCCGGGGATAAGTGGCCGAATAAAACATGGCCTAAAAAACATTGGAAGAAGTTAGAAGGTTTATTGAAAAAGAAATATACGATTTCATTACAGAAGGGCTTGAGTAATCTTTTTGAATATATGGATTGGATTAATTCCTGTCGTCTTATTGTTACGAATGACAGTCTAGGTATGCATTTAGCGATTGCTTTAAAGAAAAAAATTGTTGCTCTATTTGGCCCGACTTCTTCCCGTGAAATCTATCTTTATAATAGGGGAGTGAATCTTATACCAAAGGCTCCTTATGATTGCATTCCCTGTCTTAAAACTCAATGTATCCAGAAGACGCATTGTATGGAATTTATTAAGCCAGAAGCAGTTAAAGATGAGATTGTTAAAATGCTATCAGAGAAAGGAAAATAATAGTGGAGGATGATTTTAGAATAGACAGTCATAAATTAATATTTCATGTTGCAAGAATAAATGATTGGTTGAATGCCAAGACGATTCCTCCGATATATCTGGAGATTTCTCCGTCGGGGGCTTGTAATCATCGCTGTATCTTTTGCGCTCTCGATTATTTAGGCTATAAGCCCAAATTTTTAGATTTAAATGTCTTAAAAGCCACAATCAAACAAGCAGGTGCCTTGGGCGTTAAGAGCGTTATGTATTCTGGTGAAGGCGAACCGTTACTTCACAAAGATATTTGTGAAATTGTCAAATATACAAAGGATTCCGGTATTGATGTCGCTATCACCACTAATGGCGTATTGCTTAAAAAAGAAGTATCCGGTAAGATATTAAAATTCTTAAGTTGGATCAAGGTAAGTTTTAATGCCGGAAAAAGTAAGACTTATTCAAAGGTCCATCGTTGTCAGAAAGAAGATTTCCATAAAGTGTTAAATAATCTTAAGGATGCGATAGAAATAAAAGACAGAGATAAGTTAAGTGTGGCCGTAGGGGTTCAATTATTGCTCATTCCGGATAATTTTGGAGAAGTTTTTACTTTGGTTAAATTATTGAAAAATATTAAAGTAGATTATTTGACGATCAAGCCGTATTCACAGCATCCCTTGAGCGGTTCACATATAGATCCGAGATTTAAATATGAGGATTATGCTTATCTGAATAAGAAATTACAGAAGATGGAGGATGATAACTTTAAAATTATCTTCCGGGAACAGACCATGAGAAGGCTAAGCGCTGCCAAGGATTATAAGCGTTGTTTAGGGGTGCCGTTTTGGGCCTATATTAACGCCGGTGGCGATGTCTATGCCTGCAGTGCTTTTCTGGAAAAGAAAGAATTTTGCTACGGTAATATTTATAAAGATAATTTTAGAGATATAATGAACAGTAAACGTCGAAAAGCCGTTATTAGAAGGGTAAGCTCAAGATTGGATGTGACCAGCTGCAGGCAGGCTTGCCGGCTGGACAAAATAAACAGCTATCTCTGGGAATTAAAGAATCCTGGCTCACACGTTAACTTTATTTGATTTTTGATGTTGATATTTTTGAGAGTATACCGATGAAAAAGAAGATTAAAAGCAAAGATTTGTTAAAGGTTTATTCCATGATGCTTAAAATCCGCCTTTTTGAAGAAAGGATTGTCCAGCTGTACCCGCAACAGGAAATCAGGACACCCGTTCATTTATGCATCGGCCAGGAAGCAATCGCTGCAGGAGTTTGCCATAATTTAAAAAAAGAAGATTATGTCTTTACAAATCATCGTGGTCACGGTCATTGTATTGCTAAGGGGATGAGTTTGTCTTCCATTATGGCAGAGCTTTATGGCAAAAAGACTGGTTGCTGTAAGGGAAAGGGTGGGTCTATGCATTTGGCCGATGCAGACTGGGGGATTCTTGCGACGTCAGCTATTGTTGGCGGCGGTATACCTTTGGCAGTAGGAGCTGCTTTAAGTTTAAAATTCAAAAAAAGCAAAAATATTGCCGTTACATTTTTTGGCGATGGCGCGGTCGATGAAGGAGTGTTTTATGAAAGCCTAAATTTCGCGGCGCTAAAGAAATTACCTGTATTGTTTGTATGTGAGAATAATTTTTATGCGACTAATTCTCCCCTGAAAGCAAGGCAACCTTTAGATAATATTTTTAAGAGGAGCGAGATATTTGGAATTAAGGGCTTTCGTTGCGATGGTAATGATGCGATAGAAATATTGGATACTTCCTTTAGGCTGATTGAAAAAATAAGAAAAGGTTTTGGGCCATTTCTTCTTGAGTGCAGGACCTATCGCTGGAAAAGCCATGTCGGGCCTGATTACGATGTAGAGAAAGGGTGTCGTCCGCAATATGAACTTGAATCTTGGATTAAAAAATGCCCGGTCAAAAGACTTGAGAGACATCTTTTAAAAAAGAGAGTATTAACGAAAGAAAAGATAGAAAAAATCCATTGTCAAATTCAAGAAGAGATAACCGTTGCCCAGAATTTTGCTAAAAATAGTCCTTTTCCGGACATAGAAGCACTTTATCAAGACGTTTATCATGAAGGAGTATTATGCCCTGGACAAAAATAGCAGTAGACCATGCTGTTCAAGATTTATCATTTGCTCAGGAAGACAAAGATAAAAGAATGCTTAGTTATGGACAGGCATTAAGAGAGGCCCTTTTTCAGGCTCTTAAAAGAGATCCCCGTGTTTTCTTGATGGGAGAGGGCGTTGATGATCCTACTGGTATTTTTGGCTCGACACTTAATCTGCATAAGGAATTTAGTGGAAGAGTCTTTGATACTCCGATTGCTGAAAATGCTATTACAGGATTTGCGGTGGGAGCGGCCCTTGCTGGTATGAGGCCTGTTTTAGTGCATATGCGTATGGATTTTATGCCTCTTTCTTTTGATCAGATACTTAATCATGCTGCGAAAATTCATTATATGTCGGGCGGGAAAGTTTACGTTCCCCTGGTGATACGTTCTATCATCGGCAGGGGGTGGGGGTCTGCGGCACAGCATTCCCAAAGCCTTCATGCATTGTTTATCCATATGCCGGGAATTAAAGTCGTCATGCCAGCTTTTGCCTATGACGCAAAAGGATTATTGCTCTCGAGCATAGCCGACAATAATCCGGTTATTTTTATTGAACATCGCTGGCTTTACGATATTAAAGGATACGTTCCTGAGCAGGAGTATCTGATACCTATTGGTAAAGGCCTGATTAGGAAGCAAGGCAAAGACGTGACAGTAGTGGCTATATCTTTGATGGTGATAGAAGCTCTTAAAGCCACAGAAAAATTAAATCATTTAGGGATTGACATAGAAATTATCGATCCCCGCTCTCTCAATCCTTTTGATGAAGAGATAGTCATAGATTCAGTTAAAAAGACAGGAAGATTGGTTATCGCTGACTTAGGTTGGCGGACAGGTGGTATAGCGGAAATTGTATTAGGACGTATCCATAACAAGATAAGGCCATATTTAAAATCAGACGTTCAGACGATTACTCTTCCCGATGCGCCTACGCCAAGTAGTCGCCGATTGGAAGAAGCGTTTTATAAAGATTCAACCGATATCATAAAGGCAGTCAAGGAAACGTTATGAACAAGGAAGATAATAGCAATAAATTAAGTGTAATTATGCCTGCGCTTAATGAAGAACTGAATATTTCTGATGCTATTTCAAGCACATTAGAAGGACTTGATTTTTTTAAGATCAATGGTGAGATTATTATCATTAACGATGGAAGCTCTGACCGTACGCAATTTTTGATAGAGCAAAAATCAAAAGAAAATCCAGGCCGAATCCAGCTCATTAAACATGATAAACCGCAAGGTATTGGCGCATCTTTTTGGGAAGGAGTCGATTATGCAACCGGAGATTTTGTCATTATGTTGCCAGGAGATAATGAGAATGATCCACGAGAAGCCCTGCGTTATTATAGGCTACTTGAGCACGTAGATATGGTTATTCCTTTTATATTTAATCCGGAGACCAGGCCATTTTTTAGGAATGCTTTATCTTTTCTCTATCGGTTTATCATTAATACCACCTTCTTAGTAAATTTTCATTATACAAATGGAACGGTTCTTTACAAAAAGTCTATCTTAAAAGAATTGAATTACCATTCCAGTAGCTTCTTTTTCCAGGCAGATATATTAATCAGGTCAGTAAAAAAAGGCTACCTTTTCGCTGAAGTTCCCTATAAGCTTGGGATGAGGAAGAAGGGGGTCTCTAAGGCAGTTACCTTTCCTTCTCTATATCAGGTCAGCAAAGGATATCTACGGTTGGTGAAGGATTATTATTTCAGTAGAGACAAAGGGCAAACTGGCATTTTTTCGAGTGATTCGTTAACGGCAATTAGACGGCAGAATGCATCGGGCGAGAGCACAGATAATAATTAAACAAAAGGGTTTTTAAATGGGTGAATTAATCCTTGATGGTCACAAATTATTATGGCATAGAGAAAGATTGGAGGCGTGGTTAAAGGGCGAGCATATAGCGCCAATTACTATTGATTGTTCTCTGACGCGTAGATGCACCTATCGTTGCTTATATTGTTACGGTCAGCTCCAGGCAAATGACGAAAAAAAAATGACCAAAGATGTAATCTTTAGGTTTTTAGATGACGCGGCAGAGGTTGGCGTAAAAGCCATTAGTTTTGTTAGCGATGGAGAAAGCACCTCCTCACCTTATTTTTATGATGCTATTATCCGGGGTAAAGCCAATGGGCTTGATATGGCTGTGGGTACAAATGGCTATTTACTACAAAGCGAACGATTGGAGGAAGTTTTATCCGCATTGACTTACATACGTTTTAATATTTCTGCGGCGGAGGCAAAAAGATATGCCCAGATTCATGGTTGCGAGGAAAAATGTTTTTACAGAGTTTGTGAAATAGTTCGAGAATGCACCAGGATTAAAAAAGAGAAGAAGCTTAACGTTACTATTGGGCTACAAATGGTTTTTTTGCCAAGTTTTGTTGATCAGGTTATACCTCTGGTTAAGCTTGGTAAAGATTTAGGTGTAGATTATACGATATTTAAACATTGTAGCGATGATGAAAAAGGTACGCTGGGAGTAGACTATTCTAAGTATCTTGGCTGTGTTGATACCTTAAAAGAGGCTGAAAAGTATTCTGTAGCAGAATATAAGGTTACTGTTAAATGGTCAAAAATTTTAAGCAAGGGCAAGCGTAAATACAGCCGTTGTTATGGCCCAGCTTTTATTATGCAATTTTCCGGGTCTGGCTTAGTTGCCCCTTGCGGTATGTTATTTAATGACAGATATGCTAAATACCATATCGGTAATATTGCAGAAAAGTCTTTTAAAGAAATTTGGCAAAGCGATTGTTACTGGGATGTGTTGCGTCTTATCGCCTCCGATAAGTTTAATGCCAAAATCATGTGCGGAACTTTGTGTCTTCAGCATAAGGTAAATGAGTTTCTTTGGGATTTAAAGCTTAGAAGAACCAAACTCAAAGCCCCTCAAGGAGAACCTCCGGCGCATTTGAACTTTATTTAATTCCTTAGGTATTCGTTTATTAAATATGGGAGTATTATTTTGCGGAATTATAACATTTGTTTTAGCCTTTGTTATTCATTTGGTTATCTGGAAAGTTTGTTTAGCCAAGATAAATCACACGGTTGTATTATTGGGTATATTTCTGGGGACTCTTATTGTGGTTATTATTGTGTCTAGAACTTTGCAGAATAGCTTATCATACAAGATATTTAGGCTAGAAACGGGTTTTGATTACCTGGATTTTTTAATTTTGTATGGTTCATTAATATTGGCTTATATTGCTACCTATTCGGCTATAGAAGTAGATAGCCCGTCTTTAGTAATAATATTGAATATTGCTAAGGCTGGGCCTAACGGTTTAGATAGGATAATGTTACATAACATAATGAATGATGAAAATCTGGTTATGCCTCGGATAAAAGATTTAGTTAATGATAAAATGGTTTACTTTGATAACGATAGGTACAAATTATCTCCAAAAGGCATTCTTATGGCTAAGGTATTTGCCCTTTTTCGTAAAATCTTAAATGCCCCTATGGGCGGATAAGTAAGGTATGCTTTATAATTATTTAAGAATTTTTCTTCCTATAATTGGATTGGCATTCAACGTTTCGGTTCAAATTTGTATCACGAGGTATATTCCGAAAACGGGACTAATGAAATCTATATTTTTAGGATTTTTTGCAGGATTTCTTACCTTAGCTTTACTGGGGCGCCATATTTATTCGCTACAGGCTCTTGCTAATAGAGAGGCGATATCTATTTTTATTGTTCATTCTATAGCCTATATTTCCCTATCGTACGGTTATTTTCATTTTATAAATCTGGGAGAGACTGCGCGTAGAATAAGGATTTTAAGAGAATTAAATAATTCTAATAACGGCCTTACCTTAGAAGAGATCTTAAAACGTTATAATGCAAAAACTATTATTGATGTTCGTATCTTAAGACTGATGAATAATAGGCAGATTGTGGTGAAAAATGAAAGATACTATATTGGTAACCCCGCAGTGCTTTTTATGGCTAGGTTTTTGATGGTTCTCAAATTTATGCTTTTAGGTAAAAGACCCGATGGAGAATTACGATGAGACAGATACATATGCCAGCCAACTATAATTATATTGCGGCTTTTTTAACATTTGCCTGCAACTTAAGATGTAGTTATTGTATTAATTATTTTGAACAAGGGGCGATCGAGAGAAAGACTATTGCTGGAAAAGACTGGGTTGAAGGACTTAATCGGATTATCTCCCGAGATGACCTGCCCGTTACGCTGCAAGGGGGCGAGCCAAGCTTGCATCCGGATTTTCTTTATATTATCAATAACTTGAAACCCGAATTGAATATCGATATTTTGACTAACCTGCAATTTGATGTGGAAGAATTTATAAAAAAGATTAATCCTGATAGGGTCAAAAGAAATGCTCCCTATGCTTCTATTCGCGTGAGTTATCATCCTGAACAGATGGATTTAGATGAAACAATTAAAAAGACACTTAAGATGTTGGAAGCAGATTTTAGTATTGGTATATGGGGAGTAATGCACCCTGCATATGAAAAGATAATATTAGAAGCTCGAGATAAATGCCAGAAACTAGGCATAGATTTTCGCATAAAGGATTTTCTTGGCGAATACAATGGGAATTTATACGGTACATATAAGTATGCAGGTGCCTGTGATAAGAAATTTAGGAAGAAAGTGCAATGTAGGTCAACCGAACTTTTCATAGATAGCGAAGGTAACATCTTTCGTTGCCATGCCGACCTCTATTCAGGAATAAATCAAATTAGAAATATTTTGGATTCTAACTTTCAGATTGAAGACAAATTCAGAGATTGCTCTAACTTTGGTCACTGTAATCCCTGCGATATAAAAGTCAAAACTAACAGATTTCAGCAATATGGCCATACCTCGGTTGAGGTAGAATTCATTTAGTGAACTTAAAATTTATTTTTGGCTCACCTAATTCTCATTCTGGACTGATATTCATTATTTATCTCTATTTTTAATTCTTTAAGAAAAAGTGCTTTATTTGGGATTGTCTTCAGAAGGCATAATGTGTTATTGGTAAGATGAATAATCAAAGTTACATTATAATTCGTGGGGCAAAAGAACATAATCTTAAAAATATAAATTTAGAACTTCCCCGTAATAAACTCATCGTGATTACCGGTTTATCTGGTTCAGGTAAATCCAGTCTTGCCTTTGATACTATTTATGCTGAAGGTCAGCGTCGTTATGTGGAGAGCCTATCCGCTTATGCCCGGCAGTTTTTAGAGCAGTTACAGAAACCCGACGTAGAATATATTGAAGGTTTATCTCCGGCTATTGCCATTGAACAAAGAACTGCGGGCGGAAATCCGCGTTCTACCGTAGCCACACAGACCGAGATTTATGATTATCTTAGACTTCTCTTTGCTCGTGTGGGTAAGATAAACTGTTATCAATGCGCTAGCCCCATCGATAAACAGAGTTCACAGGAGATAGTAGAAAGAATAATGGCCTTGCCAGAGGTTAGCGATATTCAGATATTAGCGCCCCTTGTTAGAGGCAGAAAGGGAGAATATAAAGAGATATTTAGCCAGATTCAAAAAGCCGGATTTGTGCGTTGTCGGGTGGATGGTAAGGCCTATGAATTACCTACGAAAATAAAACTCGCCAAATATAAAATTCATCATATTGAAGTAGTGGTAGATAGATTGATGATCAAACCAGAAGTAAAAAATAGGCTTACAGATTCTGTTGAAACAGCGCTTAAGGTAGGGAAGGGAATAGTGATTGTCGCAGGGCACAGGGCACAAGGCACAGGGCAAAAAAAATTATATGACGATATGGTCTTCAGCGAGCAATACGCCTGCGCAAAATGTGGCATGAGTTACTCGGAAGTTGAACCGCGCATTTTTTCTTTTAATTCCCCTTACGGCGCCTGTCCTGAATGTAATGGCTTAGGCACAAAGCTTGAGTTCGATTCCGACCTAGTTATTCCTGATAAAAATAAATCCATCAATGCAGGAGCGCTTGAGCCCTGGAAGAGGGGTGGCCGGGGATATATTCTTTATTATCGCTGGCTCATCCGGGAATTGTCTTATCAAATGGGTTTTGACTTAGATACGCCCTTTAAAAAATTAAGTAAACAAGTCAAAGAGGCCATACTTTATGGAACTGATACGCAGGTGGGCGGTAAGCCATTTGAAGGGATAATCCCGCATTTGGAAAGATTATTCCGGCAGACCGAAAGCGACTATTTAAAAGAAGAAATTTCCCGTTTTATGTCCAGTCTTGCCTGTCCGGCCTGCCTGGGAGCAAGGCTGAAAAAAGAAAGTTTAGCCATTACCATTAATGCTAAGAATATCTATCAGCTAACCCAAATGTCCATCAAAGAAGCTAAAGATTTCTTCAGTAAATTAGAGTTAAACGAAAGAGAGAAAATAATTGCCCGGCTCATTTTAAAAGAAATAATCCAGAAATTACAATTCTGTATTGATGTGGGACTGGAGTATCTTACTTTGGACAGAAAGAGCTCAACCCTTTCCGGTGGCGAGGCGCAGCGGATTCGTTTGGCTACCCAGGTTGGCTCAAGGCTGGTAGGAGTGCTCTACATATTGGATGAACCCAGTATTGGCTTACACCAAAGAGACAATGCTAAATTAATTTCCACCTTAAAGGCCTTAAGGGATTTAGGCAATACCTTAATAGTGGTTGAGCACGATGAATACACTATTCGCTCCAGCGATTACGTTGTTGATTTAGGCCCGGGAGCAGGCAGGCACGGCGGAGAGGTAGAATTTTGCGGGACAAAAGAAGATTTGTTAAAACACCCTCATTCTTTGACTGCCAAATATTTAAGGAAAGAACTAAAAATAGACTTACCCAAAAATAGGAGAAATTGGCAGGGGAGGAAATATTTAGAGGTTATCGGCGCCAAAGAGCATAATCTAAAAAGTATAAACGTAAAGTTTCCTTTGGGAGTTTTTATCTGTATAACCGGTGTCTCTGGTTCAGGAAAATCTACGCTGATTGATGAAATATTGTATCGTAGTTTAGCGCAGAAGTTATATAAGTCCAAAGATAAACCCGGCCGGCATGAAAAAATAAAAGGCAGCGAATTTATTGATAAGCTCATTGTGGTTGATCAGTCTCCGATAGGAAGGACGCCGCGTTCAAATCCTGTTACTTATACAGGCGTGTTTAGCCACATTCGGGATGTATTTAGCCAATTGCCCGAGGCGCGCCTGCGCGGATATAAACCCGGCAGGTTTTCCTTTAATGTGAAAGGCGGCCGTTGCGAGGCCTGCAGCGGCGATGGCATCAAAAAAATTGAGATGCATTTTCTTCCGGATGTTTACGTAAAATGTGATGTCTGTAAAGGCAGGCGTTTTAATGAAGCGACCTTAGAAGTAAAATATAAAGGCAGGTCTATCGCGGATGTTTTGGAGATGACGGTGGAGGAGGCATTAGATTTATTTACTAATATACCTAAAATAAAAAATACCCTCCTTACCCTTTATGATGTGGGCTTAGGTTATATTCAGTTGGGCCAGGCCGCAACTACTCTTTCCGGAGGAGAGGCGCAGCGGGTAAAATTATCCGCGGAACTAAGCAAGCGTTCAACCGGTAAAACTTTATATATCTTGGATGAACCTACCACGGGTTTACATTTTGCCGATGTGGGAAGGCTTTTATCTTGTCTGCAGAGGTTAGCGGATAAGGCAAATACGGTTATTGTCATTGAGCACAATTTAGAGGTAATAAAATGCGCGGATTATATCATTGATTTAGGCCCCGAAGGCGGGGATAAGGGCGGCAAAGTGGTTGGAGTCGGCAGTCCTGAGGAATTAGTTAAGGTAAATAAATCTTATACCGGACAGTTTTTGAAAAAGGTATTGAATAGAGGATAAAGAAGTGATATAGTTGTAATCAAAATGAAAAATTCAAAATTAAAAGTCCTAACAATTCTTTTATTTTTAGTATTTATGGCGATATGCGATATGCGATATGCGATATGCACCTCATCTGTCCAGGAATCATCCAAAGAAGAAGAGGCGTTGTTTGTGGCCAAGAAGGCCTTTGAGGACGGCTTTTATGAGGTAAGTATCGGCCTCTTGGAGCGTTTTCAAAAAAACTACCCCGCCTCAGATAAGCTGCCAGAAGTAAATTTACTCATCGGAGAGTGCTATTTTCACCAAAATAAGTTTTTGGATGCCTTGGCAAAATTCGAGGAGCTTTTAGAGCAACCCGCAGCAAAAAATATTAAAGACGAAATTCTTTATTGGATTGGTGAGGTGCATTTTAGAGGCAATGCCTTTAGTAAGGCCTCCCAATACTACCAGATGGTGGTGGATGAGTTTCCCCGGTCTTCTTACGTTGCCATTAGCTATTATTCCTTAGGTTGGTGTTTATTTCAAGAAGAGAAATATAGCCAGGCCTTAGATTATTTTAAAATTGTGGAAGAGAAATTTTCTAAAGAACCCCAGGCCCAAGATTCCTCCTTTAAAATAATTGAGTGCCTGTATAATTTAAAGGACTACGCCGGGATAAAAGATAAAATCGAGCTTTATCTTAAAGTATACCCCAGAGATACAATACACATCCCTTACTTATATTTTTACCTCGCAGAGGCAAATTACTACCTGAGTAACTTTGCGCAGGCTATTGATGGTTATTCCAAGGTTCTGGCAAATTCAAACGATGATAAAATACGAGTCTTATCTAAATTAGGCATCGGCTGGAGCTATCTAAAGTTAAAAAAATACCCGGAAGCCGAAGGCGCATTCTTGGAATTAAAGCCCGATGGTTTAGAGAAAAGAACCCTGGATATTTTATTGCTGGGCAAAGCGATATTATGTTTTGAGAGTAATAGATTTACTGAAGCAAAAGATATATATGCCGAATTATTAAACACTACCTCTGATCCGGCAGTTTTAATACAGGCTTATCTGGGTAAGGCAGATGCGCTTTATAATCTTGCGCAATATCAAGAGGCAATAGGCGTCTATAAGGAGGCATTAGATAAAATTACTGCCTTAGCCGCCGCATCCGGGGAGGTTACGGATAAGTTACATTACGGCCTGGCCTGGGCATACCTTAAAGAAAGCGAATTTAAACCGGCAATAGATGAATTTCAAAAACTCATCAAGCATACAGAGGATAAGATTATCAAGGTCTCCGCCCTTTGTCAGATAGGGGATGCCTATCAAGATTCAGGCGATTATAATAAAGCGCAGGAGACCTACGACAGTATCTTAAAAGACTATCCGGATAGTTTATACACTGATTATATCCAATATCAGTTAGGCCTTACCTTGCTCAAGGCCTCAAACTTTGATGGCGCAATTATGAGCTTTTTAAGCCTGAAAAAAAATTTCCCTAATTCAAAACTTTTAGATGACGCAACTTATGCCTTGGGATTAGCTTATTTTCAAAAAGAAGATTATGCCTCCAGTAATGAGATTTTTGAGAAGTTTCAAGGAGAATTTAAAGATAGTCCTTTGCGGCCTCAAGGCGCATATCTTTTAGGGACCAGCCTCTATAATTTAGGTAAGTTTGCGCAAGGTATAGAGGTATTTAAGGATATTATCAGGATGCACAGCCAGGATAGCGAAATTGTGCAAAAGGCCGAATATGAGATAGCCGACTGTTTTTATCAGATGGGTAATGAAAAAGAGGCAATGGAGAGATTTAAAACTCTGCGTTCTAAATATCCGGATTCTAAATTGACTGCCGAGGTGATCTGGTGGTTAGGCCAATATTATTATCGGCTTAATGATTTTGTTTTGGCGCGCCGGTACTTTTCTTCGCTTATCCGGGACTTTCCCCAGAGCAATTTGGTGGCTTCTTGTTACTATGCCTTAGGTTCAACCTACGCAGAAGAAGCGCAATATCAAGAGGCAATAGATAATTTTAAGAAGGTAGTAGAATTGGGCAATTCGGATTTGGCAGGCACTGCCAGTATTGCTATGGCAGATGTATATGCCAAGCAGGAAAAATTTGATTTAGCGCTCGAGATATATAACCAGGTGGCCGGAGAATATAGTAATTTGGCGCATTTAATTTATCCCAAGGCCGCCGATATCTACTGTAAAGTTAATAATTATGCGCAGGCCATAGCTTTATATCGCAAAAGTTTAGAGGTAGTGCCGCTAAGGCAAATGGCAGACATTCAGTTTAAAATAGCGGAAACAGAGAAGCTAGGAGGGCAGGCCCAGGAAGCAATTGAAGACTATTTAAAGGTTGCCTATCTTTATTCAGAAAATCAGGCCTTAGCAATAAAGTCGCTTTTAAGGGTAGCGGCAATCTACGAAGAGAAAGAAAATTTTCCAGAGGCGGTTAGCATTTATAAAAGAATTATCTCGATGAATGTAGAAGAAGCAAAATATGCCAAGGAGAGGATAGATTGGATAAAAACACAAGGAGGTAAGGAATGGACCTATACAGAATGAGCGTATGGCAGGTATTTTTAGCAGGCGGGCCGGTAATGTGGCCGATACTTTTATGTTCTATTTTTGCTTTAGCCATAATCCTTGAGAAATTCTGGCATTTGCATAAGATAAAGATTGATACGCAGGAGTTTTTAAACAACATCTTAGACAAAATGAAGCGTCATCAGATAAAAGAGGCCTTGCAGATTTGCGAGAACACCAAGAGCCCAATTTCGCATATATTAAAGGCAGGAATTTTAAAATATGACCGCACGCGCGCTCAGATTAAAGAAGCCATTGAAGACGCCTCTTTGTATGAGATACCGCGGTTAGAAAAAAACCTCACTACGCTGGCTACTATCGCGCATATCTCTCCGCTTTTAGGGCTCTTAGGGACAGTCACCGGTATGGTCAGGTGTTTCCAGACTATTCAGGCAAAGGCTACCTCTTTTCATCCGGTTTCGCCGGGCGATTTAGCCGGTGGCATCTGGGAGGCGTTACTTACCACTGTAGCGGGTTTGATTGTGGCTATACCCACCTTCGTCGCTTATAATTATCTGGTTAGCCGGATAAATAATTTTATTCTGGAGATGGAAAAGGCATCCACAGAGTTAGTTAATTTTTTGACGGAATAAGATTTATTGGGGAGGGCAGGATATGCGTTTTAAAAGACATATGGAATTGGAGCATGGGCTTAGGCAGATAGATATTGCGCCTTTAATTGATATGGTATTTCAATTATTGATTTTCTTTATGCTTACCTCCAGTTTTGTGATGCAGCCGGGCATAAAGGTTAATTTACCCAAGGCAGTAACCAGCGAGGCAGTGCGGCCGGAAAACATAGAAATAATTCTATCTAGCGAAAATGTGATTTATTTAGACGGCAAGGTTGTAACTACGCAGGAGTTAAGGAACTTGTTTAAACAAGTAGCTAAAAGGAAGCAGCCAATTTTAATCAAATCAGATAAACGCGCGTCTTTGGGCAGGGTGGTAGAAGTCTGGGATATGGCCAGGGACTTAGGCATAACCCAGATAAATATTGCCACTAATCAAGAATGATTTTTTCTACCTCTTTAAAGAAGAGCATCTTTATCTCGCTATTAGGGCATCTGACTTTATTTAGTATCTTTAGTTTTTCTTTTGGCTCTAAGATTCCTCAAGGCAACTATGCCGGCGTTTCTTTCTGGGGCGCGATTTTGCGGGGTTCAGATTTATTTAGCAGGCAGAATTTTAAGAGTCAGGATATAAAAGAAATTTTTATGATAAAATCCAATGCCGCGTTATTAAATAATATAAAAGGAAACTACTTTAGTTCAATATCCGGTTACTATTTAAAACCCATGGCAATTTTGAGTTTCAACGAAGAGAAAGCAATTTATATGCCTAAAACAACTCCGGTTTCGTTTCCCCTGCTTAAACGACCTCAGGCAATTATGTTTTATCCTACTTTGCCTTATCATTTCTTGCTTTATTTTAAGGATAGGCAGGTAGCGCATATAGAACTTATGTTTAACATAATCTCTACTCCCAAAACGAATTCTATAGCGGTCAAAAGAAAAATTTCCTCCGGTAATTTAGAAGCAGACCTGTTGGCAATGCGCTATATCAGCCACTATCTTTTTATTCAACAGTCAGGTTTTTCTACGGATAATTGGCAGACAGTAAAGATCGAACTCTCTCCCAAAGATGATAAACATTGATTTTTCTTTCGCCGTAACCATATATATTTTTCTTTTTGTAAACGCGATATTGCTGGTTTGGCTATTGAGCAAAAGCAGACAAAAAGACAGAGATTTATCTTTGGATCCTAAATTCTTGTGGTATTGTTCTGTATGCACTTATACCTATATTAATACTAAAGAAGATACAATTTCAGCCTGTCCCCGCTGCGGTAGTTATAATAAAAAGTAGTTGACAAGAAGGCAAATTAATTTAGAATAGTATTACACCCGGCCTTGCACCCGAACTAATTGGATAGTTCGGTATGCCGCTTTCTGCGGCATCGGATAGGCCGGTAACGCAGAAAGCGGACACTCGCCCATCCAATTGGGCGAGGTGTGTGCACTTACTGTGCGAGGAGGTATGAGATGATTACCGAGATAGGCATAGTAGCGGGGGATATCTGGCATTTTTTAGACCAACACGGAGAAGTCAGTTTTAGCGAATTAGTTAAAGGCATAGATAAGCCGCACGAGCTTGTCTTGATGAGTTTAGGCTGGCTTGCCCGCGAGGGACATGTGATTGTCCAGCAGACAGAAGGCGACTATGGGGTAACTTTAAGAAAAAATGTTTAAACGCATATTGAATAAAAGCGCGGTGGCCTTATTTGTGGTTTTAGGAACGCTTTTGATAGTGGTTATCTTAGCGAATGTTGTCTTGAGTTTTATTTTTAGCCAATCTCGGCTTACCCACCATCAAGTCAGCCGTATTCAAGCCTCTTATGCTGCCCAAGCCGGGATGAATTACGCCTTGGACAGATTAAGGACAGGAAACTGGACTATGCCTTCCCCTTCTTATACGCGTTACCTTTGTAGGGGATGTACAGGTGCGGGAAATATTGATGAGCCTGACCTTCCTCTTTCAGTTCAAAATGTGACCATTACAGTTGCTAATAGTAGCGTCTCTGGCTGTAATCCTCCTGGAAATGCCTTGGTTTGTATTAACGCTACAGCTAATTATACCTCCCCTACCCCCTAAATCCTCTTTTATAAAAATATTATAATCTAAGTAAGTCTATTATAAAATTATATCTCTTAATTTACGACGGAGTTTATGCTTTAAAGTAAATCTAAGTAAGTTTAGATAAAAAAATACTTGACAAAATAAGTATTTTATGTTTTAATTAAGTCCATTATGATTTATGGATTAGAGAGGTAAATTGAGATGCCCAGACTTATAGACATTGATGAATTGGCTAATTATCTAAAATTACAGAAGCAGACGATCTACAATTGGCTGCACCAAGGCAAGATTTCCGGCATTAAGGTAGGCGGGGTCTGGAGGTTTGAGCGTAGAGAAGTGGATAGTTGGTTAAAGAGCAAAAGGCGCGCGATTACAGAAGTAAAATCCGGAGAAAAACAATGAGCGCATTGGGTATATATTTCGGGCCAGAGATGATCAGCATTGTCGAGACCAAGGGCAAAAAGATTATAAACAATATCCAGATTCCCCAGAAGGCCATTACTGCCAGCGAATTAGAAGAAAAAGTGCCTGAAGATATAAAGATGGTCGCCTTTTTTAAGGACGAAATGAGGAGAAATAATATTATTGCCAATGAAGTAAACTTAGCCCTCTCAGGCAAAGATTTGATTATTCGCACTTTTGAGGTGCCGGTTATGCCCCGCGAAGATTTGCCCCGCGCCATAACTTTTGAAGCCAGGAAATACATGCCCTTCAAAGTGGAGGAATTAATCTTAGAACATCAGGTATGTTATGATAAGGCTGCGCGGAAAAATCTTGTTTTATTGATCGGGATAAAAAAAGAAACCCTGGATAAATATATCTCCATCTTCAGGCAATTAAATTTAAAAATAATTTCCTTAGAATATGCTGCCTTTGGTGTTTTAAGATTATTAAAATTGGCTGGATTAAGCGATAAAGGCATTGTAGGCGTGATAGATGCGGACATTGTGGAGTTAGATGAGTTTAACTTTATGGTTTTAGAAAACGGTTTTCCCTTGTTTAGCCGGGATATAATTTTAAGAGGCGGGCCCGAAGGGTTTCTAAAGGGCGAAGAGGATATGGCCTCAGGGATGATTTTAGAGAAATTGAAAACCGAGATGCGCGTATCCTTAGATTATTATCACCGTAAATTCCCCGCTAAGAATATCGATAAGATATTTCTTGTTTCCAGCAGGGATTATCAGTCAGATCTAGAGGCATTTACTAAAGATATAGGTTTAGATATTCGCTTTGTTGATGTTGAGAAGGCCATAGGTAAACCCATTGCCTTTTCCTTAAGTTTTCTTAAAGGCTATAGTTCTGCTTTGGCAAAGGAAATAAAGATAGCGCCGCGGATAGACTTGCTCTTAGCAAAAATAAAGCAAACAAAAGAAGCAGTTCCTTCTTCGGAATTAGAAGTCCCAATGTTTAAGGATATGATATTTAAGGGGCTACGTATGGAGCCCGCCATATTGATTACGGCTTTATTAGTATGCGCGGCGGCCTTTTCATTCGGTATTTATCAAAAATTGCCTTTGCATAAAGAGATAAGCAGTATCAAAGGTAGCCGGACGCAGGTTGCTGGCGTAAACTTAGAAGCGGCTTATGAGGAATTGGTGAACCTGGATTCCGAATATAAAAGAAAGTTAGATGCCCTGGATAAAGTTATCCAGAAACAATTATATGTAACTGCGCCGCTTAGCGTTATAGCCAAGGTTATGCCCCCGGGAGTCTGGCTGACCAGTTTTTCTTTTAATAAAAAAGAAGGGGAGAAGGCGGAGCTTTCCCTGCAGGGTATGGCTTATTTGGCGGATAGCGATAAAGAGTTTGAGGCAATAAACAAGTTCCTTTCAGGCTTAAAAGAAAACGCCGAATTTAATAAATATTTTAAAGAAATAAATATTACCTCGGTATATCGCGGGCAACTTAAACAACTAAGCGTGACTAATTTTTCTATCGCCTGCAAGGCCTATTAAACGAAAGAATAAGATGGAACTAACCGAACTGAATAAATATAAAAATAAGCTCTTTAATCTCGCGGTGATTATATTTGCCCTGATGGTTGCCGGCAATATTTATAAAAAACAGGCGAAAGATATAGAAGCATTGAGGGGCGCGAAAGGCACAGAAATTAAAAAAAATGCGCTATTGGCAAATATCGGCCAATTAGAGAAAAAGATTAATGCCTACAAAAAAATCTTTGTTAAAAAAGACGCAAATTTAGTGATTAATACTATAGGCAATATAGCCAAAGAATTGGGCATCCAGGTTGTCTCAATTAAGCCGGTGGGAGAACTGGCATATCCGGCTTATCTGAAGTTATCTTTTGACGCGGTGATTAGCGCTCCCGGTTATCACGCCTTAGGCAGGTTTATGAGTAGAGTAGAAAGTTGGCAAGGGATTTATGTCATAGAGGCCGTTGAGATAAAGTCCCAAACCGAGACAGGGGCATTAACCGTTAATTTGAGGCTAAGTAATCTTGTAACACTAGATTAATGATGAAAAAAGTTAAATTTATCGCCAGCACAGGTTTTTTTACGAGCGCCTTTGTTTTGGGCTTGTTTATGGCGGATATATCTCTAGCTAAAACAGATTGGGAGGCAATTGAAAAATTAGAAGAAGAGGCAGAAAGAAAAGCGCCGCAAGAGACAATAGTCAGGCCGAAGGTAGAATATCAAGCAGAGGGCCTGCGGGATCCCTTTCAAATGCCGATTAGTGAGAAGGCGGTTCAAGAGGAGATAGTACAGGCTCCCGAGAGAGAAATTCCGCCTCCGTCTTTGAGTGTGCAAGGTGTAATCTGGGGCGGAAATTTCCCTCAGGCAATTATTAATAATAAAGTAGTAAAATTAGGAGATAGCATAGAAGGAGCGCGTATTGTGAGTATTGACAAGAACGTCGTCATCATATTTTTCCAAGGCAGACAATATAATTTAGCGCCATCGAGAATAGGGGGCGCCGCGGATAAAAAACCTTAAGGAGGAAAAGATGAAAAAAATTTTTAAATTAAACGTATTTATTTTTATGCTTTCTCTGAGTTTCTTTCTCCCTGAATTAAGCGCGGATTTACCATTGCCGTTTACCAGCCAAGAGCCAAATATATCTATGGATTTTCAAGACGCCAACTTAAAGGATATCTTAAAGGTATTCTCAATGCAGTCCGGCCTAAACTTTATTGCCTCAGAGGCAGTGCAGGAGAGGAAAATTACGCTCTATTTGGATAAGGTTCCTTTAAGCCAGACCATGGACAACCTCTTTAAAGCCAACAATCTCTCCTACGAATTAGATAAAGAGGCAAATATTTTTACGGTCAAAGACTGGGGTAAGCCGCAGATTGAAACCGTTACTAAGGTTTTTAATCTTAAGTATGCCACGGTCTCTTCTTCGCCTTTAAAAGCGGAGATATCTAACTACATCGGTGGGCAAGGCGAAGGAAGCAGCACAGGAGGCGGGACGCAAGCAGGAGGAGATTCAGGGATTACCCATGCAGTAAAGAAAATTCTTTCTGAGTTTGGCTCAGTCATTGAAGACAGCCGCACCAATAGCCTGATTGTTATTGATATACCTAGCCGTATGTCTATGATTGCCCAGACTATTGCCGCCTTGGATGTGCCTGTGCCTCAGGTAATGCTTGAGGTGGAGATGTTGGATGTAAGCAAAAATACGGTAGATAAATTAGGATTCAAATTTGGACAGACACCGATAACTTTAAACTTTCTAATACAGGGCGCTTCTGTGCCGTCTAAGTTTCCCTGGGGCTCATTGTTTGGAGATACTGGTAAAGGTATAACTAATGGTTCGTTTGGGGTAAATACAAACACCACTAGTTCTGCAGTGAGCACTTATCAAGTACTATTAGATTTTTTAAAGACCCAGTCAGATACCAAATATTTAGCCCGGCCGCGTATCTTAACCTTAAATAATGAGACTGCGGAGATTAAAATTGCTACGCAAGAGGCAGTTGGGTCAATAACTAACACTCAAGGCCAAGGCACAGCCAGCAGCACTACTACTTCCGCAGAAAGAATTGAAACCGGAGTAACTTTAAGGGTAACGCCCCAGATTAATCCGGAAACGGGCGAGATTACGATGTTTGTGGTGCCTACAGTAAAAGATACCTCCACCAGCACATTAAGCTCGAGTTATAAAGACCCTGAAGAGCGTTCCACCAAGTCAATGGTGCGCATTAAAGACGGCGAAACCGTAATTATTGGTGGGTTAATCCGCAACGATACTTCCCAGACTATTACCAAATTGCCTATTTTAGGCGATATTCCCGTGTTAGGAGCGTTGTTCAGGCATAAAAACAAAGATAGAGATAGAGAGCGCGAATTGCTTGTTTTTATTACGCCGCACATTATCACAGATGCCAGCATAAAACTTGCCCAGGCGAAAAAAACTACTCTTCCGCAGCGAGAACAGAATACTCTCTCGGCTATTGACCGACAGGGGATCATCGATACCAGCCTGAATAGCTTTGAGAAAAAGAAAAAATAATGCCTAAAGAAAGATACCTCAGATTAGGTGAGCTTCTGGTTAGAGAAGGGCTGATCAATGCTGAACAATTAGAAAAGACAATCAGCGTGCAGAGGCGGGAAGGCGGCCGTATGGGCGAGGTATTAGTTAAATTAGGCATGGTCAAAGAAGAACAGTTAGTGGTCATCTTAGGCAAGCAATTGGGCATACCTTATTTCTCTTTGGGCACAGGGATGCTTAAGCCGGCGGTTGACCAGGGCTTAGAGCATCTTATCCCTCAAGATTTTGCCTTTAAAAATTGCGTCCTTCCTTTATCGCGCACTTTAAAATCTTTAACTGTGGCGATGTCCGATCCCTTAGACCTTATCCTGATTGATAACTTAAGAAAACTGACCGGTTGCGAAATTAATTCTGTAATTGCCACAAAATCCGACATTACCAAAGCCATTGAGGAGTTTTATGGTAAATCCGTAATGTTTAGGGAGGCAGTGGAGGCCAGTTATGACTTGGCTGCCATTGGCCCGGTTACCTTAGAAGAAGAGGCTTCTGACGAAGAGCTGAGTTTAGATAAATTAATTGCCCGGGCAGAAGAGGCGCCAGTGGTGAAATTAGTAGATTTGATTATCCGACAGGCTATTGATGAGCACGCCTCGGATATCCACATTGAGCCATTTAAGGAGAGGATATCTTTAAGATACCGCGTTGATGGCAAACTCTATGAGATACCTCCGCCGGCAAAACACCTGCACCTGCCGATTATATCCCGCATTAAGATATTAGCCAAGTTAGATATTGCCGAAAAACGCCTTCCTCAGGATGGCGCATTCTTAGTGAGAATGAAAGACAGGGCTATAGATTTAAGGATTTCCACTATCCCCACCATTCATGGAGAAAAGATAGCGATCAGGATATTGGACAGGAGTTTGATACCTTTAGACATTAATCAATTAGGCTTTGACTCTAAGCAACTTGAACTTATCCGCCAAGGTATAAACGCGCCTTATGGCCTGGTGTTTTTAACCGGGCCAACGGGGAGCGGAAAAACCACCACTCTTTATGCCATATTAAATGAGATAAAGAGCCCGACCAAAAACATTATCACCATTGAAGACCCGGTGGAATACAAATTAGAAGGGATTAATCAGGTTCAGGTAAAACCGGAAATAGGGCTTACCTTTGCCATAGCCATGCGCAGTTTCTTAAGGCAGGACCCGGATGTGATGTTGGTGGGCGAGGTGAGGGACCTGGAGACGGCGCAAATATGTATCCGTTCAGGGCTTACCGGGCATTTAGTCTTAACTACCTTGCATACCAATGACGCGCCTTCAGCCGTGAACCGGCTGATGGATATCGGCGTTGAACCATATCTCTTGGCTCCTTCGTTACTCTTAGTAGTCTCACAGCGCCTGTTAAGGAAATTGTGCCCGGAATGTAAAGAGGCGTATGAGCCGACGCAAGAACAATTAAAGAACTTAAAATTGCAGGCAGAGTTAATCTATAGGCAAAGGGGTTGTAAAAAATGTAATCAATTAGGATACCTGGGGAGAACTTGCATTGCGGAAGCGATGGCGCTTAATGCCCAGCTCCAAGATTTAATTAACCAGAGGGCGACTTTTGCGCAAATAAGAGAAGTGGCCAGGGTATCCGGTATGCAGACGCTCTATGAGTCAGCGATAAAGAAGGTTAAAGATGGCATTACTTCGCTGGAAGAGGCGTTGTCAGTTACATTAGGAGCAGATTAATGGCGCGATTTTTTTATATCGCCAGAGATAGGACAGGACATAAACAAACCGGAGTGCAAGAGGCAGCTACTCAGGAAGAAGCCCTCAGTCAGCTACAGACTAAAGATTTGCTCATCGTAGATATCTTTCCTGAGATTAAAGAGGCCGGGGGCATTAGCCCTGAGGCGGTCTCTAAGGCAAAGTTTAAACCTAAACATTACCGCATTACCGCCGATGATTTAGTGCTTTTCTGCCGTCAATTATCCACGCTTTTAGGCGCGGGAGTGACTATCTTAAAGAGTTTAGAGATAATCACGCAACAAATAGCCAGCCGCAGGCTTTGCAGCGTGATCAAGAATTTACAGAAGAATATGGAGGCGGGTTTTAGTTTTCATGAAACTTTGGCCAAACACCCTACTGTTTTCTCGGATTTATGGATTAATTTAGTAGAGAGCGGCGAGGCCTCGGGAAATTTAGCCATTGTCCTTAGCCGTCTGGCGAGTTATTTAGAGAGAAAAGCGGCATATAGAAGAAAGCTTATCTCCGCGCTGATTTATCCGGTTATTCTTATGGCTGCGGGCCTGGGAGCGCTTTTATTTTTAACCATCAAGATTATTCCTACCTTCGCGGAATTATTTAAAGGCTTTAATATTACCCTTCCTCTTTTGACCCGAATACTTATTGCCGTCAGCAGCTTTATGAGAAAATTTATGTTGCTGCTGATAGGAGCAATTATAGTTGGCGCTTGGTTGTTTCGTAAGTATATCGCTACCAGGGCAGGCAGAAAAAGATACGAAAAATTTTTACTGCGCCTGCCAATATTCGGAGAGTTTTATCGGATAATGATTATTGAACGCTTTACTTCCGAGATGGCTACTTTGGTAGAAAGCGGCGTTCCGATTTTATATTCTTTGGAGATTACCGAGCGCAGCGTGGCTAATTTAGTTCTGGCCGGGATTATCCGTCAGATTAAAGAAGAGGTGCGCGCAGGTAAGTCCTTAAGCCAGCCCTTAGAGAAGAGCGGTTTTTTTGAGCCGATGGCAGTGCAAATGGTGGCCATTGGCGAAGAGATTGGCGAATTATCCAATATGTTTAAGCGCTTAAATGCCTTTTATCAGGAATACGTGGATACCTTTTTAACCCGCTTCGCTACGATGTTTGAGCCGATTATGCTTATTGTTATGGGCATAGTAGTAGGATTATTGGTGATTGGAATGTTTCTGCCGATATTTCAAATTGCTCAGATTAATTAGCAAAGAGTGCTTTGAAAATAATATTTGACAGGACCTTTTTATTGTAATAAAATTACCTTGGTTACTAAAGAAAGGAGGCGCAGGGCATAAGTTAACTTGTTAAAAAGACATACTATAAAATCACGACTTAAATCTGGGTAAACATTTTAAAAGGAGGGAAAGATGAAAAGAGGTTTTACGTTATTAGAATTAATAATTGTAATAATTATCTTGGGCATATTGGCAACTATCGGATTTGTGGCATATGGAAAAATTATTGAGAAGGGTCGTAGGGCTGAAGCCGCCGCAATTTTAGGAACCA
>JAUYCY010000081.1 GCA_030692055.1 Candidatus Omnitrophota bacterium
AATGAAAACTTATTACACACATCACAATAAAACACTGCATCAAAACACTAAGAACATTTGTACGTCTATCCCTACCGCCATAGAAGAACGCCAGAGCCGGAGTCATAAGTAAAACTAGAGCTGATGACATTAAAACCCACGCTGTATCACCGGAATTAACCATTCTTACCTCCTCTCGAAGATTATCCCTCGCAGCCAGAAATTAATAGCAAGTTGCTCGGGATCTTTTTTCCGGCAATTATTAGCCGGAAAAAAGAAGGCGCCCTTTATCCTAGTCATCGGATTCAGGACGCCTTAGTCCTTTTAGAAAATCGTCTTATTTTACTTCGTCGTAATCAGCTCTTACTTTAATTACTCTTCGGTTGTCACTGCCTCGGAACATTCGACTTTTTTTTGCTTCGGCTGCTTTGCCTCTATTTCTTTATGGTTCGGATTTGCAAACTCTTCGCACTGTAGAATCGGAAACCTCTTTTGGAAAATACAGCTTTTGTCATTATCGCATGTATCGCATAATCCTTTCTTCTCCACGGGTCACCTCCCCACAGGCACTTTAACTTTTCTTTGATTAGAATTGCTCCTTATCTCATAGCCGGCTTTTCCGTCAAGAATCGCCTCTGCTTCTTTACGATATGCATCCATCACATAAGGAATGCCGGAAACCTTTGTGGCTTCTTCAGTCAAAGACATAAGGTCATCGCGCGAAATTGTACTAAGCCTAAAGTTTCTGCTTCCTGCCATCAACTGCTGTAGTCCAACCTTAATTTTCTGAGCAAAAGAATATACACCTACAGCACCAAGTGTTATATCCTTCATATCCTTGCCGTACTTTTCGACCAGTTCTTCATAGCAGACAAAAATTTCTTTTTCTGTTTTTCCGTAATCAGAAACCGTAGGTGGAAGATTACCTTCTTTAAGCCAAGTGGCAATGTTTTTTCCTACCATGCCCGGTATCATCAGCGCCCTACCCATACAGACTGCCTTAACAAATGGCGCGCCCATTGCAAGAACTTTAAAAATATGGTCTTCGGTGGAAAAACCGCCTGCTATGGCTATATCGGGAAGACGCACTCCTTTTTTAGCCAATCTCTGACAGAATTCATAAGTAAGTGCCTCTAGATAAAAAGTAGGTATACCCCATTCTTCCATCATCCTCCATGGGCTCATGCCTGTTCCGCCCGGAGCACCATCTATGGTTAAGAGGTCTATTTTAGCCATTGCAGAATATTTAATCGCCATGGCAAGTTCCCGCATTGAGTAGGCTCCGGTTTTGAGCGTAACACGCTTAAAACCTAAATCTCTTAGACGCTTAACCTCAGCTAAAAATCCCTCCTCAGATACAAATCCTAAGCGGGAATGACGTTCAAATTCCTTAATCGCGCCATCTTTAAAAGCCTCTTGATTTGCATGTAGGGATGGATCCGGAGTAACGATATAGCCGCGTTTTTGCAACTCAAGAGCTCTATCTAAACTTCTTACTTTTATCTCTCCGCCAATACACTTTGCACCCTGGCCCCATTTCAGCTCTATGGCTTCAAGATTATGTTTTTTTCTTATATACTCGGCTACGCCTAAACGTGTATCCTCCACATTCATCTGCACCAATATCTCGCCATAGCCTTCATGGAATCTTTTATAAATTTCGATGCGCCTATCCATGTCCGGCGCGCTCTTAACTTTGCCTTTACTGTCCAGCTCAAGCTCAGGATCGATACCGCATACATTCTCACCGCAAATCAGCGTGATACCGGATATTGCCGCCCCGATTGCAAAATGTTCCCAGTTTTTTCTAGCAACATCTGTTGAGCCTAATGCGCCGGTAAAAATGGGAATTTTCAAATTTATCTTGGAATTCCAGCCATATTCTGTCTCGGTATTTACATCAGGAAATTTTGTATTATCCGGATTACCCTCAAGCCCATCGGGCAACCCCTTTGCTCCCAAGGCATATCCTTGTATATTCAGATGTGAATAATCCACCGGATAATTCTTGTCTGCGCCAGCTGTAATTTCTCCGAATTTCCCTGGATAAATTACCTCTCGGCTCCTAAAAGTTGCTTTAAACACCTCGCAATTGCCCTTACATCCATCAATACAACGGGAACAGATACCTGAACCCGGAACTACATTTTTGGAACGGTTAAACGTCCCGGTTGCATCATTTGCGTTTGGTCTTTGCAGATTCATTTCTTTTCCCTCCTTGCCCACAAGGGCACACCGGCCGATCCGATACGGCCGGGTGTCTATTTTTGGTTATACTTATGATCTACGATCTTTTCACCCCTGTTATCTTTTTCATGTCCGATGCTAAAATAATTGCCTCGGCAACCTCGCGCATGGTTTTACGGCTATCCATACTGTATCTACGAATCTTCAAATATGCCTCCTCTTCTGTCAAGCCTTGCTCTTTCATCAAGATTCCTTTGGCGCGTTCGATTCTCTTACGAATTTCTAATTCTTCCTGAATTACCTTACTTTTTACCATAAGCTCTGCGTTTTCAATAGCCACAGCTGCTTGATTGGCTACAGAGGTTAAAATATTAATCTCTGTTTCGCTAAATTCGTGTGGCGTAGAAGTATAGCAATTGATCGCCCCTATAACCCTTCCTTTTGCTGCTAAGGGAACGCATAAAAGTGAACATAGGCCTTCTCTCTTGGCAATATCTTTGTGTTTATATTCCTTCTCCTTAGTGACATCTTTTATCGCTATAGGTTTATTTTCTTTTGCTACCTTTCCGGCTATCCCTTCGCCGAGTTTTAAAGGGGACTTCTTGTTATACTCCTCGCTAACACTCTGCGTAGCCTTAATCACAAGTTCTTTCTTCTGTTCATCGATAAGCATTAACGAACAAATATTTGAACCCATCATTTCTGCGGTTACAGTAACTATTAGACGAAGAATATCTTCTAAATAAATATCGGAAGCTATGGCTTTGCTTATTTTGGTTAAGGCTTTTATCTGTTCTTGGTAAGGCATATTTTGCATAACAAATCCCTCGCTTTTTGCCTATTTAATAGGCAGGGAGTAAAAATAAAAAAAGCGCTCTCCGTCCGTATATGGACATTTGGAGAACGCCATCGTTCTAAAAATAAAAAACGTCATAATTAGCGATCGTTGCTAAAAAGGACGTCATTATCCGGCTTTTCTAACGTTGAAAAGAAAGTTCTGTAAAATAAAAAACGTTCTTTTTCAGAACGCTACATTGTTCTTTCCTTTAAGCACAAACTCTGTGCTCTCTTTCTTATTACAAATAAAGGTTAACATATTATTATAAGTCTGTCAAGTTTTATTTATTCTATAATAAAAACAATTTCATCATTCCTTTTTTGGTTCTGGTAGGCCCAAAAAATCTAGTGGTAATTCATAAAAGAAATAATGGCAGCCGACCGATTTTACATAATCCAGCACATCTTTATATTGCTGATTTTTAAACCAATCATTTAAGATATACACATATTCAACCGCTATTTCTAATGGGGCGAGGAGTTTTTTATATTGCCGGTACTTAAAATCGCAAGTTTGTAATTTTCATCAACCGAACCTGCTACTTCTTGGAATTTGATTTCGATGATAAAAAGGGCTCTTCCGGTGAAAATTAAAATGGCCTCATCAGGTAAGAGTTTCTTTGAGATCTAAGATTCCATCTCCGGTTTTTACCCAATCATCTTCTAACTTTTTCCAGCCTTCCCAAGACATAGCCCTCCCCTTATATTTAGGAGGAGGATAATTACAATCCTCTTGCCCCCATATCCATTTATAAACCTTGAGAACAACCTCTAGGCTCTCTCCGCAAGGATTTATTATCTTCATCTTGCTAAGAATATCATCCGGATCTTCCCCATTATAGACCTTCTCTAATGCCTCAATGATTAGAACCGTTTCCTTGGGATTGCATGTAGCCTTCTCTTTTAAATCATCGGAAATATTAGCATGAGATATTAACCAAAGGGATTCTTCATCTGGATTATAAACCCACACCATAAAATCATCTCTTTTGATAGTACCAAAGCTAAATTTACCGCCTGGCTTAGTAACAACTATTTTCCTGCCGTCCAAGATTTGTTCCACTTCATATCCTCTGTACTCTATTTTTTCTAAAGCCTCTCGGAACTTATCTTTTGGTTGATTCTTTATCTTTAAATCAGATAAATCGATTGAATGTTTATAAATATTAACTCTTGCCTTTTTCTTTGCCATATTTAACGGTATCGAATTCGTCTTTAAGTCTTTTTATCGAAGTTCTTAAATATTCTTCCTCTAATTCTATTCCGATGTATTGCCTTCCATCTTTATATGCCGCTATTCCGGTGGTGCCGCTGCCGCTAAAAGGATCCAAAACTATATCTCCCGTTCGCGTTGAAGCTAATACTATTCTATTTAATAATTCTAACGGCTTCTGTGTGGGATGTTTACCGTAGATCTTCTCTAATGGCCCAGGAGCTTTAATAGACCAAAGACTTAACATTTGCTTATTATTATTCTTTTCTTTCATTAAAGGATAATTAAAAAAATGTCGGCTATTTTTATTCTTGGCTGTCCAAATAATGGTCTCTGTGGAATGCGTAAAATAGCGGCAACTTAAATTGGGGGGAGGATTAACTTTAAACCAAGCAATATCATTTAGTATCTTATATCCTAAACTCTGCATGGCAGAGCCTACGGTATAGATAATATGCGAAGTACCGGATACCCAAATAGTTCCATTAGGCGTTAGCACTCTCTGACATTCCCTAAGCCATCTTTGTGTAAAAATATAGTTTTCTTCTACGCCTTTTGACTCATCCCATTTACCTTTATTTACGGAAACCATTTTACCGGCATGACAAGTAATGCCGCCGTTAGAAAGGAAATATGGCGGGTCGGCAAAAATCATATCAATGGAATTCTCGGGAAGTTTAGGAAGAATATCGAAGCAGTTGCCTTTAAATAAAGCGATGTTACGCTTTGTATCTTCAAAATACGCCTTTTGCTGGATATCCTTAAATAAATGAAAAATATCCTTTTTGTGAGCGACCTTTTCTTGGGTAATAATAGGCATGTGAGTAAGAAGCTTTATTTGATATTCCATATTTTACCACCTCCTACTACAATTGACGTAGAAAGTGGTAAAATCTAACAAAAATTTTTTATTATTCTAAAAACCTAAGTATAAAAAAACCCTCGCCTTTAGAGCGAAGGTTTTAATTATTTTAACGTGGCAGTTCCCCCTTCGAAACGTACCACTTTATACCTAATTGTAGGTATATTTTTAGCATAAACAGTTGATTCTGTCAACTACTTTTTACTCCTAACCTGTAAATGAGCCAGGATATGGAAGGTAAAGGTTTACACACTTGCTACGCCCCTTCGGGGCTTGCAAGTGCCATTTCCATACTTCGTAATAGAGGGGAAATGGAGTGCCAAATTTTTTTCACATTGAAAAAAATTTGGGGTCCCTCTATTATTAGCCGAGGGGGAACCTCTCTAATTCCAAATAACGCTTATATATAGTAATTACCTTAATATATGCCCAATACTGTAGATATAGAGAGGTAATTCCTCGCCTACCAGAAACCTACATGTTCTTTACTAAAATATCCCAATCCTGCCTGCTGATTATCGTACTTGTCTCTACGGTAAAGGGTCCACCTTGCGATGACGTAATTTCTAAAAAACCATCCTTATCAAGATCCAAAAACCACTTAAAATCAAAACGTAAAGTTGGCGGTAACTTTTTATCTGCAATAGTCATATTCACTTCTTTATTTAATTCAAAGTCAACGTAAGTTTCAACTCCAGGCTTTATAAAATATTGTTTTTTTGCCACTGCAGCGCTTCCAAACATATTTTGACCAGTTGTTATGTGATGGAATGATACAGTACTACGTACTTCAAGAGATATGGGACCTTGATAGCCCATTGCATTTACAACGAATGATCTTGTATTATTTTTATTTAAAACCCTGAGCAAAAGACCAACTCTATAAAACTCTTCTTTTTCTTCAATCCAATAAATACTTATACTTTTTATATATAAATCCTTGGAAATATTATGTTCCTCGTTAAGTTTTTTTAATAATTCCTCTAGTCCTGTAAGCTGTTTGCCAGTATCCTGTTTGGCTGTTAATGCTGCCTGTTCAGCCACCTTATCTCTATCCTGTTGTGCCATTCTTCCATAATGGTTAGCACCATATGTAGCCAATGCTCCGATGATGACACATACAGCTACTATGACCCAACAACCAGTTTGCATAATTAATGGATTTAAATTCATTTTTATTCTAGTTAATTTTAAAAAATGGGGTCCCTGTATTCATTGAATCGAAATAATTTCAAGAACAAGGATTGTTAGCTTATTCTTTAGGCACCGCACCTGTCGGCGCTCCCGTAGCTCCCTGGCATCGTGCCCCCTCGCTTGGGCTCGGGGTCACTTGGCGCTCGCTTGGCCGCTCGCTTCTTGCTAATGCAATGCGTGTGCGGCTTTGCTTGCGGCTTGCGCTGGGTGGGGGCAGC
>JAUYCY010000083.1 GCA_030692055.1 Candidatus Omnitrophota bacterium
ACCTAGATACTATTTGCAGTAGATTTTTTATTTTCACGTGGTATAATTAGAAGGTTTTATAGGAGAGAAACAATAGGTTTTTGTATTTATTCTCTCTCAGGCGTTTACCCCGTGGCTTGCCATGGGGATGAAGCCGAAATCGTAAACGTAGTTGACCTCATTCCAAGGCAATGAATGAACCCAGCCTTTGCGTAAGCAAAGTAAAGATATGCTGGGTCCGCGATAACTAAGTGATAAGAATAACATCTATGACAAGTTGCAATTGATTTGTTTTAAAAATACGCTATAGCTTAAAAAGAGCGAACCAGTGATAATATTAGTATAGAACATACTCCGCGGCTTGCCGCGGAGACTGGTTGATTACGCGTAGGTTATTTATAAATATAAAGAGGCCAAAATAATGATAAACAAAAATAAGCTAAAACGCATAATTTCCCGATTTAGGAGTAAAAAAATACTCGTTATCGGGGACCTGGTTTTAGACCACTATATTTTTGGTAAGGTTGATAGAATTTCACCCGAAGCGCCTGTTCCTGTAGTCTGGGCTAACAGGGAAAATTTTGTTTGCGGAGGCGCGGCTAATGTCGGCCTTAACCTAGTTTCGCTCGGTGCAAAAGCTAGCCTTTGCGGAGTTTTAGGTAAAGACCATTTTGGAAATGTTTTGTCTTCACTTATTGAAAAAGGCAACATTAATTCTAATCTCATCGTTAGAGAAAAAAATCGTCCTACTACCCTAAAGACAAGAATAATAGCACAACATCAGCAGATGCTACGACTTGACTGGGAGTCGGTCGAGTTTCTTTCCCTGCAAACAAGTAAAATCCTTTTTAATACAATCATCAAGAACATTGATGTTTTTGATGCAGTAATCATTGAAGATTATGGAAAAGGAGTTATTAATCCTTATATAGTGGGAGATTTAGTAGATTTATGCCGTAAGAAAAATAAAATTATTACCGTTGACCCAAAAGAGGAGCATATAGACTACTATAAAGATGTTACATCATTAACGCCTAATCTAAAAGAAGCTCAGGTTGCTGCAGGAATAAAGATAAGAAGCAAACATGAGATTCCTATTTTAGGAAAAACAATTATAGAAAAATTGAACCCTAAGTCTCTATTAATTACATTGGGCGAAGACGGAATGATGCTTTTCGCCGATGGCCGCCACTACCATATTCCAACAGCAGCTTTAGAAGTTTTTGATGTTACTGGAGCAGGGGATACGGTAATCGCTACGTTTACGCTTGCCTTGGCCTGCGGCGCAAGTTTTTATGAGGCAGCAGTAATTGCTAATTGTGCTGCGGGAATTGTTGTCGGTAAATTAGGTGCGGCTACTACAACAGCGAAAGAACTTTTAAATAGTATAAATGCAAAATAACATAGACGTAATCGGAGTTATACCTGCGCGCTATCAATCAACAAGGCTGCCCTTTAAATTGACCAGGCAACTTCTTGGCAGGCCATTGATTCAATGGGTGTGGGAAAAAGCCAGCGCAGCCCATCTTCTTGATAGTTTGATTGTAGCTTGTGATGATCAAAAAATTAAGGAAGTAGCTGAAGGTTTTGGCGCTAATGTAGTGATGACTTCGCTGCAGCATACCTCAGGTACAGATAGGGTGGCAGAAGCAGTACGGGATATTGACGCAAAAATTGTAATTAATATCCAGGCAGACGAGCCATTAATGCACCCTTCCACCATAGACAGTCTAGCCGAAACAATGTTAGCGGATCCAAATTTAGTTATGGCTACGGTTTGTAAGAAGTTAGACAATGAAAACGAAATAAATAATCCGAATGTAGTAAAGGTTATTTGCGATAAGGATGGTTTTGCAATCTATTTCTCGCGTTCTGTGCTACCGTATTATAGGGATAGTAACGCCATTAAAACTTGCTATAAACATTTAGGTATATACGCTTACACTAAAGATTTTCTCTATACGTTTAAGAACCTCCCTTCTTCTTACCTAGAAGAAGCAGAGAGATTAGAGCAACTAAGAGCCATTGAGGCTGGTTATAAGATAAAGGTTATTGAAACGAAATTTGATTCCATAGGGGTAGACACAGAAGAAGATTTACAGAAATTAGAGGCAATGCTAAAAGAACACACTTTAAATTGATATAGGAGAATAAAATGGAAACATTAAATAAGAATTATTTAGCGAAAAAAATCGGCTTTGATAACGAAAAATATTTAAAAGAGCAAACATCAGCTATCTTAGAAAGGGTAAAAAGGTTCAATAATAAACTTTATCTTGAGTTTGGCGGAAAGCTTCTTTTTGATTATCACGCAGCAAGGGTACTACCGGGCTACGACCCAAACGTTAAGCTAAGGCTATTGCAACAACTAAAAGATAAAGCGGATATTATTCTCTGCATATATTCCGGCGATATTGAACGGCGTAAAATTCGTGCAGATTTTGGCATCACTTATGATGTGGATGCGTTAAAGATTATTGATGATTTAAGAGACTGGGGACTTGAGGTGACAGCAGTTGTAATAACGCGCTTCGAAAACCAACCTGCTGCGAATATATTTAAGAATAAACTGGAACGCCGCAATATCAAAGTATATACCCATCGTTTTACAAAGGGATACCCAACAGATGTGGATGCGATTGTCAGCGATGAAGGCTACGGCGTTAATGAATACATTGAAACTAAAAAACCTCTGGTAGTAGTTACCGGGCCGGGTCCTGGAAGCGGAAAGTTAGCTACCTGTCTTTCTCAGCTATATCATGACTATAGAAAAGGGGTAAAATCCGGGTATGCAAAATTTGAGACTTTTCCTATTTGGAACATACCGCTTAAACATACTGTAAACGTAGCTTATGAGGCAGCTACTGCGGATATTAGGGATTTTAATCTCATTGACCCGTTTCACCTAGAGGCATACGGCGAAGCAACGGTTAACTATAATCGTGATGTTGAAATATTTCCTGTAGTCAAGCGTATATTAGGCAAAATTACCGGCGATGAATCTATATATAAATCTCCCACAGATATGGGAGTCAATAGAGCGGGTTTTGGAATAGTTGACGATGAAGCAGTGAAGGAGGCAGCAAAACAGGAAATAATAAGAAGATATTTCCGCTATACCTGTGAATATGTGATGGGTTTTGCCGATAAAGAAACTGTCAAGAGAATCGAACTTTTCTTAGAAGAATTCAATCTCTTGCCGGAGGGCAGGAAAGTTGTTGAGCCGGCGAGAAAAGCCGCCCAAGATACACAGTCTAAAGGCAATGAAGGTATTTTTTGTGGAGCAGCCATAGAATTAGCTGATGGCACAATTGTTACCGGTAAAAATTCTCCACTCATGCATGCTGCATCAAGCCTTATACTTAATGCTATAAAGACAATGGCAGAAATACCTGATAAAATTCATCTGCTTTCGCCTAATATAATTGAGTCTATAAGGAATCTTAAAAAAAATATTTTGAACTCAAAAACAATTAACCTTGATTTGGAAGAAGCTTTGATCGCACTTACCGTTAGCGCAGCTACGAATCCTGCTGCGCAATTAGCTATGGAGAAGTTAAAGGAATTACAAGGCTGCGAAGTGCACATGACGCATATTCCAACACCTGGAGATGAAGCAGGATTACGTAGGTTAGGAGTTAATGTTACTTCTGACCCGAACTTTTCTAGTAAAAGCCTTTTTGTAATTTAAAATGTTAAATTATAAAAATAAATTTATCTTTATTGCCGGTCCCTGTGTCATTGAAGATAAAAAACTTACTTTAGATATCGCTTCTTATCTAAAAGAAATATTTTTACCTTCTTCGATTCTTTTCATTTTTAAGGCAAGTTTTGATAAAGCAAATAGAACTTCATTGAAATCGTTTCGTGGACTAGGGCTTGCCAAAGGTATTAAGATTCTAGAGGAAGTGAAAAAGAAACTAAAAGTGCCTATTTTAAGCGATATCCATTGTCAGCATCAAATTCAGTATGTAAAGGATGTTTTAGACATCATCCAGATACCGGCATTTTTATGCCGCCAGACCGATTTAATTCTTGCCGTGGCAAAAACAAAAAAAATAATCAATATTAAAAAAGGGCAATTTCTTTCTCCGGATGATGTCAAGTATATAGTTGAGAAAATCGAAGCTACCGGAAATAAAAATATTTTTCTTACCGAGCGGGGTAGCTGTTTTGGCTACAACAATCTTGTGGTTGATTTTCGCTCTTTTTTGATTATGAAAAAATTAGGCTATCCCGTAATATATGACGTAACTCATTCTTTGCAGAAACCTTCGGCTAAAGACGGTATTTCTGGCGGAGACAGTGAATTCATTGAACCGCTAGCTTTAGCGGCGGTGGCGGCGGGGGTAGATGGTTTATTTATGGAAGTACATCCAAAACCGAAACTCGCTTTGTCTGATAAACATACTTCTTATACATTAGCGAGGCTAAAATTTCTTGTTAAAAAAATTATGCAGATAAGAGAGGTTACCAGTGGATAGATTTAAACCCAATGAAATTTTAGCTTGGGCAAAAGAAGTCCTTTCAATTGAGGCAGAGGGAATTGTTAATTTAGAAAATAGCCTTGATTCAGGCTTCTTGAACGCCGTAAAGATTCTTTCCTCATGTAAAGGTAAGATTGTAGTTACAGGTATGGGCAAAGCCGGTATTATCGGCCAGAAATTTTCCGCAACACTTTCTTCAACCGGTACTTCAAGTTTCTGGCTACACGCTGCCGAAGCTGTGCATGGAGATTTAGGAAGAATTGAAAAAGACGACGTGGCCGTAGTATTGTCTTATAGCGGAGAAACCGAAGAGATAAAAAATCTTATACCATTTATCCGCCAAATTGGAGCAAAGATAGTTGCAATAACCGGAAATTTACGCTCAAGCCTTGCGCGCTATGTAGACGCAGTAATTGATGTCAAGATCGACAAGGAAGCCTGTCCGTTAGGGCTTGCGCCCACTACTTCGACTACGGCAATGTTAGCGCTTTGCGACGCGCTTTCTATAGTTTTACAAAAAATAAAAGGTTTTGAAGAGAAAGATTTCGCGTTTTTCCATCCCCGTGGTTCGCTAGGAAGGAAATTATTGCTGAAGGTTAAAGATATTATGCGTAAGCGTAAACTTAATCCCATTGTAGGCGAAGAAGTTTTGATTAAAGATGTATTAGTGAAAATTACCTCCGCTCATGCTGGTGCTGCGTCGGTGGTAAATAGAGACGGTAAATTATGTGGCATATTTACGGACGGGGATTTACGCAGAAACCTAGAAAGGCATCGCAATCTCCTTAAGAAGAAAGTCAAAGAAGTAATGACCGCCAATCCTGTTGTAGTGAGAGACGACGATTTAGCCTCCCAGGCTCTAAAAGTTTTAGAGACGAAAAAGATAGACGAAGTTCCGGTTGTAGATAGTGAATATAGGCCGGTAGGGATGCTTGACGTGCAAGATTTAATTGCAGCTGGAATTATCTAAAAAGTCACAAGCTACAAGTAACATGTCACAAGTAATATTACACTAATAAATTATACAATAATGATGATAAAAACGGCGGCGTAAAAAATAGTGAATATGTTCATTCCACTCATTATTACATTGAGCGGTGGTTTTCTTACTTGGTATTTGAATGAGAGAAGTAAGCGAATTTACGAAGAATACAAAAGAAAAGAAGAAAAGTATACGGAATTAATCAAAAATATACGTGGATTCTACGCCGACTCTATCAATAAAGAACTTAAGCAGGAATTTCTAAAACAGCTTGATTTATCTTGGTTATATTGTCCAGATGAGGTTATTCGTAAGATATACAGCTTTCTTCTTATGTTAGATAAAGATCGTAAATCTTCGGAAGAAGAAAGAAATGAAGCGACTGGAGAACTTATTCTTACAATACGTAAAGATTTAATTAATAGGAAACCGCTATCAAAAACTGAGTTAACGTCAAAAGATTTTAAAATTTTGAAAGCAATTAACAACTAATTGTTAATTGTAGATATGTTATAAATATTCTAACCAAGCATTTACATATAAAATTTCACTACAAACATGAAAGAGAAAAATAAAAAGTTATTTAAAAAGGTTAGATTATTAGTTCTTGATGTAGATGGTGTTTTGACGAAGGGCGAAATTATCTATGATGACAAAGGCAGGGAATTAAAAATCTTTAATGTAAAGGATGGCTTAGGAATATTTCTTTTAGGTAAAACTGGCATTAAAACTATTTTTCTTACGGCAAAAGACGGTAAGGTAATACGCCGACGTGCGCAAGATATGGGAGTTATAGAGGTTATTGGAGGGATTCTACCGAAAGAGAATGTTCTAGATAAGCTTATGAAAAAATATAACGTCAACAAAGATGAAATTTGTTTTATGGGGGACGATTTAATTGACATAGGTTTTATGGAAAAAGTAGGCATAGCGGTTGCGGTAAATGACGCTCTCAAGATCGTTAAAAAGGCAGCTGATTATATTACCACAAAAAACGGCGGCGAAGGCGCAGTGCGAGAAGTGGTAGATTTGATTATTGAAGCGCAGAATTTAGAAAAAAAAATTTACCATTTCCTAAAAAATCCCTAATGCTCGCCTCTTTTTTTAATGGTTTCAGGATTGACTTTCAGAGGTAATCTGGTATAGTATATTGTTTCTTTTTCAACTAAAATATCCACAAATTTTAATTATGCATAAAAAAATAAACATAACCATTTTTTTATTTATTTTTGCGCTAATCTTGTCCGATGGAATCTTTGCGCAAGATTCTACTCAGAATTCTTCACAGAAGATTAATGATTTTTATCTTTCTAACGTCAAAGAAGACGGCACAAAAGATTGGGAGGTAAAAGGAAAAGAAGCAACCATACGAGACAAATACGTAGATATTAACAACATGGAAGGGAAATATTTTTCCAATAAAGATACTATTTTCGTAAAATCTGAAAAAGCAGAATTAAATAGAGAAAGTAAAGACGCGAATCTTAGCGATAACGTAGAGCTGAAGATTCCCGATAAGGAAGGAAATTATATGATCATCAATTGCGATGGTCCGCTCGAGATGAGGTATAACGACGGAATAGCTATATTTAACAAGAATGTGGTTGTTGATAGCAAGGACGGTAAACTATTTAGTGACAAGGCTACCGTATTTTTTGATGCTAAGGATAAGACAAAGCTGAGAATGGTTGCCGAAGGCCATGTTAAAATAGTAAAAGATGATAATGTAGCTTTTTGCGATAAAGTGACTTATGTTGGCCAAGAGAAGAATATCACTCTTGAAGGTAATCCGCGGGTAGTATATTTCACAAAAAAAAATGAAGCTATTAGAAATTAATAATTTATCAAAATCATACGGTACAAAAATGGTGGTGCGAGGCGTATCGCTTGCCGTCAGAAGAGGCGAAGTGGTAGGATTACTTGGCCCAAACGGTGCAGGCAAAACCACTACTTTTTATATGATTGTTGGGATAATTGCTCCTGACACAGGGGAAATCCAATTCGATAATCAGGATATAACTAATTTACCCATTCATATACGTTCCCGTTTTGGGATAGGGTACCTTTCGCAGGACCCCTCAATTTTTCGAAAACTAACTGTTGAGGAAAATATCATGGCAATATTGGAGATTATTCCGTCATCAAAGCATGAACGCATGCAGCGGCTGGAAGAGCTTTTAAAAGAATTAAATATAGCGCATTTGCGAAAAAGCAGAGCCTATACTTTAAGCGGCGGCGAGATGCGGCGCCTTGAAATAACTCGTGCCTTGGTAACTAACCCTTCTTTTCTTCTTTTGGATGAGCCGTTTTCCGGCATTGACCCCATTGTAGTCGGAGAAGCAAAAGAAATAATAGCGGAACTCAAGCATAAGGGAATGGGTATACTTTTAACCGATCATAACGTACGCGAAACCCTTTCTATTACCGACAGAGCATACTTAATGGCAGAGGGAAAGATTTTAATTTCTGGGACTTCCGATCAATTAGTAAATGACGCAAGGGCTCGCGAAATTTATTTAGGCAAAAACTTTAGCATGTAGCATGAACGGAGTGAATGTGGAAGTTGAAATAAAAAAAGTTGATAAACTAAAAAGAATAATCAAAGTTTCTCTTAACGGAGAAGATTTTATAAAAGAGCGCAACGACGCCTATATTGAAATAGGGAAAAACCTAAAGGTTTCTGGTTTTCGCCAAGGCAGCGCTCCTTTAGAGATTTTAGAACGAAATCATGGAAAGGTTTTAAAGGAAGAGTTCTTAAGAAGGGCTCTGCCGCTTTATTACGAGAAAACGCTAAAGGATAACAACCTACTTCCTGCAGGGTTACCGCGCATATACGACGTAGAGTTTGACAAAAAAAGTCTAAAATTTTCTGCTGAGTTTGATGTAAAACCAGAATTAGAGATAGAAGATAGCGACTATAAAGGCATAAAAATCAAAGACAAAAAACTTGAAATAAAAGAGGAAGAGGTTGAAAAGGTACTTACAAATCTTAAAGAAGGCATCAAGAAAGCCATTAATAAGGATTTGGCTGATGAAGAGCTGGCAAAATGGGCTGGTTATCCAAATATAGGTGAGTTTCGCCAGGCCATAAAAGCAGAAATTAATACCGAAAAATTACGTGAACGAAGAAGAAATATAGATAGCCAGGTAAGCCAACAACTTCTGAAAACCATTAAAGTAGATTTACCTAAAGAAGAAGTGCAGAGGTATCACAAGGAGTTGATGGAACGAGAAATTTATAATTTACGTTCCCGTAATATCAGCGAAGAGGATATAGAAAAATATAAAAAAGATTTGGAAGAGAAATTGATGCCGTTTGCAGAAGACGAAGTCAGGCTTTTTTATATCTTAGAGGCAATTGCGCGTAAGGAAGGCATAAAAGTAGAAAATAATTTGGGTGAAGTCGTGCTTGGGCTTATTTTAAGTTTCGCTCAGTATGAGTAACGCAGATATACGCGCAAAAACGCAGATATTCGCAGATTTATTTGCGTAAATATGCGTTATATTTGCGAGAATCTGCGTTTAAATAAGGAGGATGAAATGAAAAATCAGATGTATGTTCCTATGGTTATCGAGCAGACTGGAAGGGTGGAGCGAGCATACGATATCTTTTCTCGCCTCCTCAAGGATAGAATTATTTTTATCGGAACTCCCATTGATGACTATGTTGCCAATGTTGTAATCGCTCAGATGTTATTTTTGCAAATGGAAGACGTGAATAAAGACATAAACATATATATAAATACTCCGGGAGGGGTAATCACCGCAGGATTCGCTATCTACGATACCATACAATTTGTAAAATGCGAAGTTGCTACGTATTGTGTAGGTCAAGCCGCCTCTATGGGGGCATTGATTTTATGTGCAGGGACAAAAGGGAAAAAATTTGCGCTTCCTAACTCACGCATTATGATTCATCAACCGTGGGGAGGAGTTCAAGGCAGCGCAGAAGATATTTCGCGCCAAACTGACGAAATTTTACGGCTACGGGAAAAAGTTAACGAAATTCTTGCTTTCCATACCGGCAAAACAATAGAAAAAATAAAGGCTGATAGCGATAGGGATTATTTTATGTCTGCAGCCGAAGCCAAGGCTTACGGGATAGTGGATGAGGTTATAGTACCAACTAAACAAACAAAATAAAATGAAGCAGTCCCGATTATATCGGGGCGTAGCTGAATTTCACCCTTGACATCTACCTCGATAATAATATTGGTAAATGTCAAGGGTTTAATTCGCAGACGGCTTACGCCTACGATTTATGTTCGCCAGTAGGCTGTCATAAGTCGTCTACTTATTAAAGGAGGAGCTATGAAGCGCAGATACTTGATGACTCCGGGGCCATCGCCAGTGCCGGCGTCGATAAGAGAAGCACTTGGACGAGAAATAATGCATCACCGTACTGATGAGTTCATTGAAATACTAAAAGAGATAAATGAAGGCTTGAAATATGTTTTCTGCACAAAAAACCCCGTAATAACTTTTGCTTCTTCAGGAACAGGTGCGATGGAAGCGGCAGTGACTAATTTCTTTTCTGCAGGTGATAAAGTAGTTGTTATTGTAGGCGGAAAATTTGGAGAACGTTGGCTTGAACTTGGAAAAAATTTTGGCTTAAATGTCATAGAAATGAAGGTTGCCTCGGGTGATGCTCCAAGCGTAGCTGAGCTGAAAAAGATTTTGGAAGCCAACAAGGATACAAAAGGAATTCTTACTACGCTCGCTGAAACCTCGACGGCTACGGTATTCGACATCAAGAGTATTGGTGCTATTACTAAAGACAAAAATATCCTGCTTATAGTAGATGCTATTAGCGGTTTAGGCCAAGATGTTCTTTTAACAGATGAGTGGAGCGTAGATGTGGCGGTAAGCGGTTCTCAGAAAGGCTTTATGCTTCCGCCGGGACTTGCGTTTATCACAATTAGCGATAAGGCTAAAAACTTTCTTAAAACTTCGAATCTACCAAAATACTACTTTAACTTGAATAAAGCGTTAAAGGCTTACGAAAAAAATGATACCCCGTTTACTCCCGCAGTTTCTTTAATCGTTGGTTTAAAAGAAGCGATAGGTTTAATTAAGAAAGAAGGCATAGAAAATATCTGGGCGAAATTTAAAAAAATGTCACTTGCTGCGCAAGAGGCAGCTAAAGCTATAGGTTTAGAGGTTTTTTCTAAAAGCCCATCCTCATCAGTGACGGCAATCGTTTCTCCGTCTGGCATGAATTCAAAAGATATAGTTAAGAAATTAAGGAAGGAATACGGTGTGAGTATTGCCGCCGGGCAAGGTGAGCTAGAAGAGAAAATTTTTAGAATAGCTCATATGGGCTGGATTAATGAACAAGACTTGATTATGTGTTTTTCTTTATTGGAGAAAGTCTTAAAAGATTTAGGCTATAAATTTAAACTTGGGGCTTCAGTTGCTAAATTGCAGGAGGTCATTTATGGCTAAGGTTATCGTATGCGATAAACTCTCAGACGAAGGGGTTAAGATACTGCAGGATGCAGGATTTACGGTTGATTGTAAATACAAAACCCCCCCTGAGGAATTGAAAAGAATAATTAAAGATTATCAAGCCGCTATTGTTCGTAGCGATACAAAATTTACTAAAGATATTATCGAGCATGCCGATGGTTTAAAGATAATCGGCAGGGCCGGAGTGGGTTTAGATAACGTTGATTTAGATGCCGCGACTAAAAAAGGTATAATTGTGATGAATTCTCCAGGCGGAAATACCATATCCACCTGTGAGCATGCCTTTGCGATGATGTTGGCGGTTGCGCGTAATATCCCCATGGCGCATGTTTCTATGAAAAACAAAGTCTGGGAACGTTCGAAATTCAAAGGGATAGAACTATATTCTAAAGTTCTTGGTATAATTGGCTTGGGAAGAATCGGTAAAGAAATGGCTAAGCGTGCTATTTCTTTTGGTATGGAAGTTCTAACATATGACCCATTTGTATCTGGGGAAATAGCAGAAAAAATAGGTGTTAAGTTAGCGAGCTTAGAAGAGCTCTTGAAATCGTCTGATTTTATTACCATACACA
This sequence comes from Candidatus Omnitrophota bacterium, assembly GCA_030692055.1. The sequence continues at coordinate 11,490 of JAUYCY010000083.1, forward strand.
CACCGGTGACCGAAGAGACAAAGAAATTACTTTCCACAGAAGAATTTTCTTTGATGAAACCAAAAGCATTTATTATAAATTGCGCCAGAGGAGAAGTAATCGACGAAGAGGCGCTATATCAGGCCCTAAAAGATAAAAAAATTGCCGGTGCGGCTTTAGATGTCTATTCAAAAGAACCGCCGTTTGATTTAAAAATTATGGAATTGGAAAACATCGTTTTTACCCCTCATCTAGGTGCATCCACAGAAGAAGCGCAGTCTAATGTGGCGATTGAAATTGCCCAATGCATAAGGGATGCATTGCTGGGAAAAGCTATACGAAATGCAGCCAATTACGCACAACTTGACCCAGAAACCTATAAAATCATTTACCCGTATATTGGCCTTTCCCAGAAAATGGGTAAATTTTTATCTCAAATCATCGATGGAGGAGTAAAAGAAATAAGAATATTTTACCTCGGCGATATATCAACCTATAAGACGGGGGTGCTTGCATCAGCGTTTACGGCAGGATTTCTTTATAAACAGCTAGGTGAAGATGTTAATAATATTAACGCTTTAGAGGTGGCAAAAGAGCGCGGCATAAAAGTAGAACAAACAAAGATACGGGAGGAGGAAGAATACGTTAATTCTATTAGAGTGGAGGTCATTACCGATAAAGAAAGAAAAGTTTTAGAGGGAACACTTTTCGCCAATAAAGAAGCGCGCTTTGTAAAAATGGATGATGTTTATACCGAGATTTACCCTTCGCAATTTATGCTGGTTATTAACAACTGGGATAAACCCGGAACTATTGGATTTCTAGGCACGGTTTTAGGTAAGCACAGTATAAACATTGCCGGAATGAGTTTAGGCAGGCGTGCTCCCAATGATATAGCGTTAACAGTTCTTAACTTAGATAACCCCTTGAACGAAAAGATAATAAAAGAAATTTCCGCAAATCCAAACATAGTCTCCTTAAAGTTTTTGAAAATTTAGCTAAAGGGAGGTCAAGATGAAAAAGATTATTTTTATTTTGTGTTTTGTTTTTCTACCGAATTTTGCGTGGGCGAGTGAAATTACTGTGGTTTATACCGGAAACTCTTATGCTAATTTATATCCTTGCGGCAACTGCCCGGCATCGGTGGGCGGAGGAATAGCAAGAAGAACAACTAAGATAAAAGAAATAAGAAATAAAACAAAAAATATTATTTTAATCGATGCAGGAAATTTCACTGCTGGCAGTAATCTTGACCAGGCAAGTATCAACCCCCAAATGGATAAGCAAAGGAGTACGTTTTATTACCAAGCAATGGATAAAATCGGCTATGATGCAGTAGTTGTAGGCGATGGGGAATTTAACTTAGGCGTGGATTTTGCAAAAGAAAGCATAAAAAAATATAAATTTAAATTTATATCAGCGAATATGCGTTTAGAAGGAGTGCTGCCGTATTATATAAAAGAATTTTCCAGATTTAAGGTGGCGGTGATAGGTTTAAGCCCTCAGAGCATTCATAAAAAGGTTGGATTAGAAGTCGAAGATTATGAAGTTGCGATCGGTGCAGTTTTAGGGAAAATAAAAAATAAAGTCGACTTTATTATATTAGCTTCATCGCTTGGGGATGAGATGAGTTTACTCATTGCTAATAAGTTTAAAGAAATACAAGTAATTTTATCTTCTGGAAATATGACTGGGTCAGCTCCCTACGACAAAGTAGGAGATGTAATAGTGCTTCGGCCATCTTTTCGTTCGCAAGAGATACGTTTTGCTAATTTTGACGTCAAAAAAAATAAGATTATCAAATGGGAATTTAAAAAAGAAGCACTACCTTTAGACATCGTAGAAGACCAGCAAACTAAAGAGATGTTTCCCGCCTGTTTTATGGATGCTAATTGCCCGCACAAAGAGGGCTTGATTTCTAATTGTCAGAATCCCGGAACGCTTAACGCGGTTTGCGCTTACTATGAGCCTAAAAAAATAGAGGCAACTTTAATTACGGATAAAAATTGCCCTTTTTGTTCTGTTGAGATGTCACAGAAGGCTTTAAAAAGTATATTTTTAGGAATTGAGTTCAAAACTCTTGACTATAATGATAATCAAGCTAAAGAACTTATAAAGAAGTATGCAATAGAGAGTTTGCCGTGTTTTATTCTACCGGCGGATATAAAAAATGAAAAAGTTTTCTCAAACATAGCAAATTCATTTGAAGAAAAGGAAGGAAAATTTCTATTAAAGAAAGAGTTGGCAGGGTTATTTTTATTCCTTAAACGAAACGAAACTCCGCGTCGTATCGATTTATTTCTAAATCCCTATGAACAAAACGTAGAAAATATTTTAAAAGATTTGCTAAATTTCAATAAGGATAACAAAGTCGACCTCCAAATCCATCTTATTATTCCGAAAGAATCAGCAGCCGGTTATCCCGAGGAAGAACTAAAGATGGCCTTAGCAGTAAAAAAGCTTTTTCCGGAGAAATTTTTTGATTATCTTATGCTAAGAATAAAAGATATTAAAAAGACTTCCTGTACAGATTCTTTAGGCGCTTTAGGGCTAGATTATAAGAAAATAATGGAATTATCGAAATCAAAAGATATCGAGGGTTTAGTGAAAGATAACAATAAATTAGCCCAAGAGCTTGGGGTAGCTGAAGGTAATGTTCTTCTCATAAATAATAATAGAATATTCAAAGTCTTTCAGATAAAAGGCGAGGATTTAAAGAAATTCTTTTGAAATACACAGATAAACACAGATTAAGACCACAGATAGTCACAGATATTCATCTGTGTTCATCTGTGATGTTTATCTTGTGCTAATCTGTGTATGAACGGAGGTCATAATAATGGCGAAAATTTATATTGTTGATGTTACCAATCGTGATGGCGTGCAAACTTCGCGGATATGCCTTTCGAAACTACAGAAGACAATGATTAATTTATACCTTGACGAAATGGGTGTATTTCAAAGTGAATTTGGTTTTCCTACGACCAATCACGAGATTAATTACCTTAACGCTAATATAGATTTGGCCGATAAAAAAATTATAAAACATTTAAGGCTTTCCGGATGGTTACGGGCGATAACTAGCGATGTGGAATTAGCATTAAAAAATGTGCCTAACTTAAAATATGTAAACCTTTCTATTTCTACATCCGACCAGATGATTAAACATAAATTTCAAGGTAAACTCGACTATGATGAGATTATAAAAAGTGCGGCGGCCGCAACGCGGTTAGCGAAAAAAATGGGCATAGAAGCCGTGGGCATCAACGCTGAGGACGCCTCACGCTCAAAAACCGAATATCTTATTGAGTTTATTCAGGCGGCAAAAGAAGCTGGGGCAGATAGATTCCGCTATTGTGATACTTTAGGCTACGATACCCCATTTTCCATATATGAACGTATAACAAAAATTCTAAACAAAGTTAAAATACCTATTGAAATTCATTGTCATAATGACTTGGGGCTTGTGGTAGCTTCTTCCATAGGCGGTGCTAAGGCCGCCCTTGACTGCGGTGTTGATGCTTATATCAATACTTGCCTCAATGGCGTAGGGGAACGGGCAGGCAACGCCGACTTAGTAAGCGTAATCTTAGCAATAAAATATGGCAGCAGTATGGAAAAATACAAGCTCGATGAGAAAATAGACCTGACAAAAGCATGGAAAATATGTAAATATGCTTCATATGCTTTTGGTATACCTATACCGATAAATCAGCCAGGCGTTGGAGCTAATGCGTTTGCGCATGAATCAGGAATACATGCCGACGGCGCTCTCAAAGACAGAAGAAATTACGAGTTATATGATTTTGAGGAATTGGGAAGAGGGGAACCAGAAGTTATTGATACCGGCAGAAAAATTACCGTTGGCGAGTATTCAGGAATAAAAGGATTTGGTAATGTTTATGACCAGTTGGAAATAAATTTTAAAGACGATGAAGAAGCGAGAAAAGTTTTAGAGCTAGTAAGATTTGCAAATGTGCATAATCAGAAACCTCTCGTTGAAGGCGAACTTAAATTTGTAGCTAAATATCCTGATATTGCGAAGAAAATCTTTACGATGCAACCCACCGTATAACAGATGACAGAGAACAGAGGACAGATGACAAAGGACAGATTCTATATCTGATCTCTGACATCCGACCTCTGACTTCTGAATTCTGACATCTGACCTCCGACATCTGGAGATATTATGAATACCATAGTAGTTGGAATGCAATGGGGTGACGAAGGTAAAGGCAAAATTATTGACTATCTTTGTCGGGACAAAGATATCATTGTGCGTTTTCAAGGAGGTAATAATGCCGGCCACACTGTCGTTATAAATGGGAAGAAATTTGTTTTTCACCTTATACCTTCTGGGATACTACGAAAAGGCAAAACTTGCGTTATCGGTAATGGCGTAGTAATAGACCCTAAAGTTTTAATCGAAGAAATAGAAACTTTAAAAAAAGAAGGCATAATGGTTACGCCAAAGAATTTGAAAATTTCTTCTTTTGCGCACGTGATAATGCCGTATCACCGCATCATGGACGGCCTTCGCGAAAAAAAACGTGTGCAAAAAATCGGAACAACTATGAGAGGGATAGGGCCTTGCTACATGGATAAGGTTGCTCGTTGCGGTATAAGAATGATTGATCTCGTTGAGCCTGCAATTTTTTCTTTAAAGCTAAGAGATAATTTACAAGAAAAGAATTCTTTATTTGAAAAAGCATACGAAGTGCAAGAGTTTTCGTATGATGCAGTTTATAGAGAATATCGAGAATTTGCCGAAATTCTAAAACCCTATATTCGTGACGTTACAGATTTATTTTACGAAAAAAAGGAAAAAAGTTTTTTGTTTGAAGGCGCTCAAGGCACATTTTTAGATATTGATTTTGGAACTTATCCTTTTGTAACTTCTTCTTCCACAATAGCTTCTAACTCATTGCTCGGTTCGGGTTTATCTTTTATAAAAATAAACGAAATAATCGGAGTAGCTAAGGCTTATACCACACGAGTAGGTGAGGGGCCATTTCCTACGGAACTGACCGCAAAGCTAGGGCAATATTTTCAAAAGAAGGGTAAGGAATTCGGTGCCACTACCGGTAGGCCCCGGCGCTGCGGCTGGTTAGATTTAGTTATTTTAAAGCGTGCTAAGATTTTAAATAATGTCAGCAAAATCATCCTAACAAAGCTTGATATACTTGATGGATTGCAAGAAATTAAAGTGTGCGTTAAGTATGAGCGCAATAATCAACCTTTCAAGGGTTTTCCTGTAGATTTATCTAAGGTTACCCCGATTTATAGAACATTAAAGGGTTGGAAGGATAGCACCGAGAACATACGAACATATAAAGCACTTCCTTTTGCGGCGAGAAAATACATCGAATATATAGAAAATTTTGTTGACTGTGAAGTAGCTTATGTTTCTGTGGGTGAGATGCGCGAAGCTATTATAAAGAAAATCAAATGAGGCAGCTACTTTTCTACGCCTTTAGGCTTGAAAAGTTGCGTAGCCGAATTTGATACTTGACACCTACCTTAATAAAATAATTGTGGTAAGTGTCAAGTATTTAATTCGCACTATCATTTTTCCTGCGCGTTTACACGCTTGGAAAAACGATGTGCTCATTAAAGGAGGTACAGAATGTCAGGTTTCGACCTTTTGATATTAGCACCGGTAGGCTCAATTTTAGCACTTATGTTCGCTGCTTATTTGGCATTTTCGATTTTAAAAAAAGACGAAGGCAATGAACAAATGAAAGAAATTGCGCAAGCAGTGCGTACCGGCGCAAGAGCGTATCTTAAGCGGCAGTATTTGGGCGTATCAATGTTTTTTGTTGTAGTATTTTGTATTCTTTTATGGCTTGCGTTTAAAGGTTATTTGGTAATGTTTGTGCCTTTTGCATTTTTAACTGGAGGTTTTTTTTCAGGCCTTTCCGGCTTTATCGGAATGAGCATTGCCACGCAGTCATCAAACCGTACCGCAGCGGGTGCAATGAAGAGTTTGAATTCAGGGCTGCGTGTCGCATTTTCTAGCGGCGCAGTAATGGGTTTAACCGTGGTGGGTTTAGGGCTATTGGATTTAAGTATTTGGTATTATTTTCTTAACTGGTATTATTCCGCATATCCGGGCAATATTCCTGCCGGAATAGAAAAAATTGGCGCGATTACCTCCACAATGCTTTGCTTTGGCATGGGTGCAAGCTCACAAGCACTTTTTGCAAGGGTTGGTGGAGGAATTTTCACTAAAGCTGCTGACGTAGGAGCGGATTTAGTGGGAAAAGTTGAGGCAGGAATACCGGAGGACGACCCGCGTAACCCTGCGGTTATCGCAGATAATGTTGGCGATAACGTCGGAGATGTGGCCGGAATGGGAGCTGACCTTTACGAGTCGTATGTTGGTTCAATTGTGGCAACCAGCGCTCTTGGTGTTGCTGCTGGTTTAGGTATTGCGGGAGTAACGGTTCCGATGGTTATGGCGGCAGTAGGTGTTGTTGCTTCCATAGTCGGAACATTTTTCGTAAAAAGTAGAGAGGAGGCGAGCCAAAAGGTGCTTCTTGCGGCACTACGAAAAGGTGTGTTCGCAAGCTCGTTATTGGTCGCACTTATCGCGCTGCCAGTAGTTATTTTTACGCTTGGAAAAGAACATATCGGTGTGTATTATTCGGTACTTTCAGGGCTTGTTGCCGGAGTATTAATCGGCCTGGTTACAGAGTATTACACCTCAAGTGGCTTTAAGCCTACGCGTTCTATTGCCGATGCGTCCCTCACCGGCCCAGCAACTGTAATTATCGGTGGTTTAGCCGTAGGCATGATGTCTACTGCTATCCCCGTTGTTATTGTGTGTATTGCGATCATGGCGAGTTTTTATTTATGTGGGGGAGCAACTAATTTTAATTCGGGGTTATATGGAATAGCAATTTCTGCTGTGGGTATGCTTTCCACTTTAGGTATTACCCTTGCAACTGATGCCTACGGCCCGGTAGCGGACAATGCCGGTGGTAATGCGGAAATGTCGCATTTACCTCCCGAGGTGCGTAAAAGAACAGATGCCCTTGATGCGCTTGGTAATACTACTGCCGCAACAGGTAAAGGTTTTGCGATTGGCTCAGCAGCATTGACCGCCCTAGCGTTAATTGCTGCCTATCGGGATCAGGTAGATTTAATTATAAAACAGCGCGGTTTAAACATGAGTCTTGATTTAAGTATGATGAATCCAAGGATATTAGTGGGATTATTTCTGGGCGGAATGCTTCCCTTTTTATTTTGCTCAATGACTATGCGTGCCGTAGGCAGAGCAGCCGGTAAAATCGTCATGGAGGTAAGAAGGCAATTCAAAGAAATAGTGGGCTTGATGGAGGGTAAGGCTAAACCTGATTATGCCCGCTGCGTTACTATTGCAACCAGCGCAGCGCAAAAAGAAATGATTATTCCGTCGCTTTTAGCCATAATTGCGCCAATTGCAGTAGGGCTTTTGGTTGGCATTGAAGCGGTTGCCGGATTATTGATGGGCGCGACAGTCACTGGATTTGTTTTAGCTATTATGATGGCAAATTCCGGAGGCGCATGGGACAATGCGAAAAAATACATTGAAGAAGGCCATCATGGCGGAAAAGGCTCGTTAGCCCACAAAGCAGGGGTAGTTGGCGATACCGTAGGAGATCCCTTTAAGGATACTTCCGGACCTTCGCTAAATATTCTTATCAAGCTGATGTCGATGGTTTCAATAGTTTTTGCTTCCTTTATTATTTCAAATACGCTCTTTAAATAATTTTATTACCTAACTGATTCACAGGCAGGGTGTTATAAACCCTGCCTTTTCTTTTATTATTCGCGCTACGAGATTAAAGAAAGTGCATTATGCGAAAATTTTGATATAATGGGACTGTTGCATAATGCATCAGTCCCTGATTACAGCGATTAATCGATGATTACAACGATTGAAAACATTGGGGTTTTAATCAGTGTAATCTGTTCTTAATCAGTGTAATCAGAAGCTTTCTTATGCTACGTGAACCAAGGCACAAAAATTTTACCGAACCCACTGATAATCAATCTATTGTAAGAAATCATTACAACAAAGTTGAGAAAGCTTCAAAAAATGGCACTAAATATGCAAAGATTAAAAGGAGTTAACTTAGGCAGCTGGCTGCTTATGGAAGGATATATTTTAGGCGGCAGAAATATTGCTGAAAGTGAGTTTAAAGATAATTTTAAAAAGGTAAATGGTGGCGGCGCCCTTAAAAAGTTTGAATATCTTTTTAGAGATAATTTTATAAAGGAAGATGATTTTAAAAATATTGCCGCAATGGGTGCTAATACCATAAGGGTGCCATTTAATTATCATTTAATAGAAAAAAAACCTTATTGTTATGCAGAAGAAAGCTTTTTCTATCTAAAACAAGCCCTAGCTTGGGCAAATAAGCATAAACTAGGGATTATTCTTGATTTACACGCTGCCCCCGGAGCGCAGAATTATGATTGGCATAGCGACTGTCGCGATAGGGCTTTATTTTGGGAAAAAGAAGAATATCAAGAGCGCGCGTGTTTAATTTGGGAGCAAATTATTGCACAATGCAAAGATATGCCAGCACTTATTGGTTACGACATCATTAATGAGCCAGTAATAGGTAAAAGAAGTACCGGTGCCGTAAAAAGATTCTACGCAAAAGCAATAAAAAGAATTAGGGCGCTTGATAAAAAACACATTATATTTCTAGAAGGGGATATTTGGGCGCAGCGCATAGATTATCTAAAAGACCTTCTCGGTGACAACGTCTGCATAAGCATACATACTTATCAACCATTGAATTATACATTTAATTTTGTCCCGTTTTATACTTTTCCCGGAAAGATTGATAATGTTTTATGGAATGAAAAGCAAATTTTTAAATATCTGGAACCTTATTATAAATTCTCAAAAAATAATAAAACGAGAATATTTGTCGGAGAATTCGGGATTAATTGGCGGGGAGGATTTTGGGGTGAGATAGCCTGGCTTACAAGTATACTACGCGCATTTGAAGCGTTTAGCTTCGATTACACCTATTGGACATATAAGGCAATTGCCGGGCATATTTTTCCTGACGGAATTTATCAATATATTCTTAACCCCGATTATGTAAAACGTGAAGGACCGATTTTTGGCTGGGAAAACTACATTAAATATTGGAAAACAGATAAGCAAAAGATTGTAGAATTCTGGCAGACAAACAACTTTACTCCAAATAAAGAAATTATTGAAACATTAAGTAAGTTCTACATAAAATAAGGAGGATAAAAGATGATTGTGCCGGCCTTGCTTACTAACGACAAGGAAAAATTGAAGAGGATGCTAGATGTTTGCTCGACATTTGCTGATTATGTCCAGATAGACATTATGGATGGGGAATTTGTCCCTTCGAGGAGTATTACCGTAAACGATATTTCAGAGCTAAGTTCACCCATACCTAGCGAGGCGCACCTTATGGCAAAAGACCCGCTATTGTGGGTTGAGGCATTCAAGAAATTTGGCTCAAAAAGGGTAATTTTTCATTTTGAAATAAGAAAAGAGCATTTAGCGATAGTAGAAACAATTAAGAAAGCAAAATTAGAAGTAGGCTTAGCTGTAAATCCTTCTACCCAAATAAAAGATTTTGAATTTTTAGTGAGTAAGGTGGATACTATTCTTTTCATGTCTGTTAATCCTGGCTTCTATGGCGCAAAGTTCATCCCGGACGTTTTAGAGAAAATAAAGAAATTTAAAGAAATGTATCCTGCAAAATTAGTCGGTATTGACGGAGGGATTAAGTTTGATAATGTATCAAAGGTAGCTCAAAGTGGAGTAGATTATATATGTATTGGCAGCGCTATCTTAAAAGAATCTGATTCTAAAAAGGCATACTTAAAGATTCTGAATCAATTAAAATGAGTAAATTTTTAAGAATTTCACTACTCATAATTTTAATTCTTACACCCATAATATTTTATAAAACATTTTATAAAGGAAAAGGGAAACGCGCAGTAACTTTGCCTATCCTTGAAAAAAGGGCACTCCCTGTAAAACCAAAAATTGCATTAATATTTGACGATTTAGGAGAGAGCCTAAAAGATTTGGAAGCCATTCATTCTTTGCATATACCCTTAACTATTTCCATAGTTCCGGGTTTAAAGTTTTCAAAAAATATTTCTTATATGGGTTCGCGTTGCGGTTTTTCTGTTTTAATACATTTACCTTTACAGCCGAAAGAAGAGCAACGCTTCGTAACCAGCAAATATAAATTTATAAGCAGTTCCATGGGAACAAAAGAAATAGATTCGTTACTGCGGTATTATCTTAACTATATACGATTAGCCATAGGTGTAAATAACCATATGGGTTCAGCTGCAACCGAGAATCCAGAGCTCATGCGGCATATTTTACGTACCCTAAAGAGTAAGGGTTTAATTTTTATTGATAGCCGCACTTCGTTTAAATCTGTCGCTTGCGAAATAGCGAAACAAGAGGGTGTAGCTTGCGGGTATAATGAAAGTTTTGTGGATAGTGTGAATGATCCGCTTGTAATGGAAAGAAAACTTAAAAAAATAATAAAAAAAGCAAAAGACAAAGGCAAAATAATTATCATAGCCCACCCCAAAAAAAATACGATTAAAGTCCTCGAAAACAAATTACCAGAGTTAAAGAAAGAAGTTGATTTTATTACCATAAGAGATTATTTTAACCTTTGATACGCAGATTAAAAAGATTAGGGAGTGATTACGCTGATTATAAATAACAAATCTGCGTAATCATTTCCAAAATCTGTGTAATCGTAAAATTATTTTAATGAAAAAGGTATTACTACATATTTGCTGTGGAATATGTGCGTTATATTGCATTGAGCGGTTAAAAAAAAATGGTTTTTATGTCGAGGGTTTCTTTTTTAACCCCAATATTCATCCTGAGAGCGAATATGTAAAACGAAAACAAATGATAGCGGCCTTACGGCAAATTTCTTCTATAAAAATTTTAGAAGGTAAATATGAACCGGATGAATGGCATAAAATCTGCGGCGCATATCAAGAGGAGAAAGAAGGAGGCAAGCGTTGTCTTTTATGCTACCAGATGCGTTTAGTTGAAACTTTTAATGTAGCAAAGAATCTAAATTTTGATTATTTTTCCACAACACTAACGATAAGCCCTCATAAAAGTAGCAAGGCGATAATTGAATTAGGGAAAAAAATAGGCGCAGATACTTTCTTAGATAACGATTTTAAAAAAAGTAATGGGTTTACGCAAACTATGGAGTTAGCAAAGAGATATAATTTTTACCATCAGAATTATTGCGGGTGTATATATAGCCTGCCAGAAGCAACGCAAAGACTAAAAAACAGAGATTAACGAATTTCATTATTTACAAATGGAAGAAAGATTTTATTCATTCAATAGGTATTTGCGGGAGAAATTCAAAGAAAGGGTGCATAGGATAAGTATAAATGCTGGGTTTGATTGTCCCAATCTCGATGGGACCGTCAGTAAAAATGGCTGCATTTATTGTAACAATAAAGGATTTAGCGTTTATGCGGATTCTACAAAAACCATTGACGAACAAATAGAAGATTCTATCGCTTATTATAGCGCTAAATTTGCAGTCAAGAAGTTTATTGCTTATTTTCAATCGTTTACCAATACGCATGCAAGCATTGATGAGTTAAAAAATAAATATGATGTTATATTAAAATTCCCGCAAATCGTGGGTATATTTATTTCTACTCGCCCGGACGCAGTAAACCAAGAGAAAATAGATTTAATTGCTCGCTACAATAAAGATTATTTAGTTTGGATAGAATACGGGTTACAATCAACGCACAATCATATCTTGAAAGCCATAAACCGCAACCATACATATGAAGATTTTCTGGTATCGTTAGAGGCAGCAAGAGGACATAATATAAATGTTGGTGTACATATGATTTTGGGGCTTCCTGGCGCTACCTATCAAGAAACCATGGATGATGCGAAGCGCCTATCATGCCTTGATGTTCAGGGCATAAAGTTTCATATTTTACATATTTTACGAGATACCGCGATGGAGCAAATGTATAACAAGGGTGGCATTAAACTTCTATCTGAAAAAGAATACATAAGATTAATTTGCGACTTTCTAGAGCGCATACCCAAATCAATGGTAATTTTGCGGTTAATCTCTACGGCCTTGCCTCAATATCTTATTGCACCGTTATGGATAAATAATAAAACAAAAGTTATAGAGGCAATAATAGCTGAACTTAAGCGAAGAGAAACCCATCAAGGCTTCTATTTCGAGAAAATAATAAACAGATGAGAACATTAATCGTAAGAGTAAATAAGGGCGAAGTTTCCTGCGGTATAGGAAATTATACCCTAAAGGGCACAAGTAAAAATGCGTCGTGGGTAATGCGGATAGTTCAATTTTGTGTCGTAGCTACCGCAAGGAAGTTCAAAGTTGTGAGCTTGCCAACTTCGTTGGCAAGTGAACTTTCTTGGGGAGATAAAATATTTTCTGCTATTAGTAAAGGTATTGCGCTTTTTGTGTGTATGGAACAGGATGATGAAGATTCTATATTGGAAGAAATGGCAGAAAAAGTAACAAATATAAGAATTTTTGAAGATAGTAATAATAAATTAAATTACTCAATCAAAGAAAAGAAATACCAAATTTTATGTATTCCTAATTTTACTCTTTGCGCAAACACAAAAAAGGGGAGACGGCCTTCTTTTGAAGGCGCAGTTTTAAAAGAAAAAGCAGGATTATTGTTTGCTAACTTTATAACCTTGCTACGAGCGCGGGGAATTGAGGTGAAAACCGGAGCATTTGGCGAACACATGGACATAAAACTTGATTTTGACGGCCCGGTGAATATAATTATCGATATCCCTGATAAATCAGAGAAAAATTCGGTTAATATCGGTAAACCCCGATAGAGAACTTCGTTCTCTATCGGCCTGCGCTGACAGTGGCATTAAGCCACCGTTAGCTTCAAGCGGGTAATGACCACCGATTAAAATCGGTGGCTTTCTCTAACGGGGTAAACAATTGTAAGGTTATGCGAAAAATAAATTATATAGCTACGGCGCTAATTTTATCCTTGTTCCTACATTTATTTATTGCTTGTTATTTGTCTTTATATATTAACAGCAAAGCCAACCCTATCTTTTATTCTTGGGTTGGTATTTTTAGGAAAGGTGATTTTTTGTTAAAAAATCATGATAATTTTCTCCCGCCAGGCATAAACTTTTCAGCAGCGAACTTAAATAAAAAATATTTTTTGTCATCTATGCTTTTACAAAAACCGCCGGTTCCTTCAAGTGAAATAAAAATAGAGGCTTTACCTTTCGCAGAAAAAGAAATTATGGCAGAAAGCGATTCGATTATCAAAGAAGAAACAGGCTATGTATACCTTTGGGGCAGACCTAGTGGTTTACCTTATTGGGAGGACGAAAATACCGTTTATAAAGTTTTAGTTTCGCCTTATGGAAAAGTTATTCTTGCTTTTCCCGAAAAGCTCCCCCTGAATTCTTACGGGAGTCTTGCCCTGCAGGAATATATCCGTGAATCAACCATTTTCCTTAAGGATAAATTTTGCTGGACAAAATTAGACGGTATAGTAAAATGAAATTTGAGTTAGTATCGTTTCTAGGTATAATATTAGGCGCGCTTATTGTAATAGCGTTTTTGTTAGAATGTAAATCAAATAGGCAAGCCGCTAATACAAAAAAAGATGCACATTTACAAGGGAAAAGATGTGAGGTTTGTTTTTCTGTATATTTTATTTCTTCTTTTCTGAAGTATTGGCGTTGCCCTTTATGCGGGAGTATCAACAGAGATGATGATTACCGAAATAGGAATAGTAGCGGGTGAAATTTGGCATTTTTTAGACAAGCATGGTGAAGTAACCCTTGCAGTGTTAACTGCTGGGGTAGAGAAGCCAAAAGAACTTACTTTGATGAGTTTAGGATGGCTTGCAAGAGAAGGGCATGTCTTGATGCGGTTTGAAAATAAGGATTTTAAAATTAGTTTACGTAAACCTTAAAGGAGAAAAGCTTATGAGATCTAAAAAGGCAGTTGTTTTAGTTGTCGTTTTAGGTGTTATGGTTGTTCTGTCTGTTTTAGCTTTTGTTGCCGTTAATTTAATGACTCAAGAGTCTAGAATTGCTGAACACAAAATAAGAAGAATCTGTGCATTCTACGCTGCACAAGCAGGGTATGTGGATGCCGTTGAACAATTAAGACGCGGTTCGATAGCTATTCCCGCTGCTGGCGCTGCTCCCTTCATATATTCCATTCAGATTGGAGCAGGTACAGCAGGTTATCCTGCGGCAGGCTATACGGTTAATATTACCATAGTTAGGAGAGGCGACATTACAGTTCCTGCTACCCAATGTCCAGCCGATGCTCCTTCGGATTGTTGCATATTCGCAACAGTGGATGAGTGGTGACCTTTTTCTGCTAAATTTCGTAATATAGCCTCAGATAATCTAGCGCTTATAAAATATAATTTTAATAAAATGTTTGTTGGGTTATTATTCCTGCTATAATTTTTCGAGCTTACCTTGACAGAACGATATTTATCTGCCAAAATATTCAATAAAACGCATAGCGCAAATCGCAAAGCGTAAGACTAATCCAAAGTTATATGTTTTTGGCTGATCCAGCATTCTAGCGCTATGCGCCTAGCAACATGCGCTATGCGAATTGGACCTGTAGCTTCCGCCAGAGGCGGATCCGCCTAGATGGAATAATATCAAAGTGGCGGACAGCTGGGAGTCAATCATCTCGCCGTAAGGCGAGTTGTAATCTATGATTGCCTCCATTGCTTTGCATAAAATATAAGGCTTACTCACAAAGAAAAGGTATATACAAAAATCGATGGGCCTGTAGCTTAATGAAACTTGCCCCGATTTATCGGGGCTTAGTTGAATTGATTTCGAACGGAGTGAGAAATCTTAGAGACTTCTCGGTCTTTGACCTCGAAGTTGATGAAAAATAACGAAATAGCCTAAATAAGCTCTTTTTCATCAAAGGCACTTCGGCTACGTAGCCTCAGTGCCGAAAAAAAATAAGAAGACACTTCGGGCAAGTGCCCTCAGTGTTGATGAACAACAAGGAATAACCCTTGATGAAGGGCTTGTTCATCAAATAACCCTAAATATTGATATTTTTTTCGGGCCTGTAGCTCAGCTGGGAGAGCACTTCGTTCGCAACGAAGGAGTCAGGGGTTCAAATCCCCTCAGGTCCACCAAGGATTTATTGCAGAGGCGGATTCTATAAATGCGCGTTATATTACGCAAAGCATTTTGGAACCGATGAAATTCTTTGAATGCCTCCGACTTCGTCGGAGATCGGTTACAAATCCCCTCAGGTCCATAAGTATCTTTTCTTTCTAAGGCTCTAGTGGTGTAATGAGGGGTAATCGTGCTCTAAAGCCTAATACATTATTTGGATGCACTATAAGCCCTTTGGGCTAACTCCGACTTACGTCGGAGAGTGCATACAAATCCCTTCAGGTTCACCAAATGGAAATAAAATACATGAGAAGGTTAGGGGGTCGCCACATTAGAATTTATAATTAAGGCGGATCCGCCTTTTTCGCCCCAGGCGCATCCGTCCTCTGGCGGAGACGGGAAGGTCGGGGTTTATTCAGGGTTGCGGTTGGACTATACTTACCGTTCTGAGCGTATCGAAGGAATACCAAGCGGCGTTTTTTGTCCTTACCGTAAAGGGCAAAGTTTTAGCGCCGCGAATATATCAAACTAAAGGAGTTAACTATGAGCAGGCGTATCTTTTTATTATTTTTGATACTTGCGATTATACCAGTGGTTTATGCACAAGAAATAAAAAAATGCGAATTTTCAGGCTCTTTTTATCCAGCGGATGCAAACGAACTAAGCAAGTTGTTGGATACATATTTAAAAAGTGCACAAACCCCTGACATAAATGGTGACATTTTAGGGATAATTTCTCCGCATGCCGGTTATATTTATTCTGCACCTATAGCGGCCTATAGCTATAAAATATTACAAAATAAAAAGTTTGATGCTGCCATTATTATTGGACAATCACATCGTTATGGATTTGATGGCGCCAGTGCGTATCCTGCCGGAATATTTAGCACCCCGCTTGGCGACTTAGATATTGATGCGAAGTTAGCCAAAGAGTTTGAGTCTTTAGAATTTATTACTTATGAATCAAAGTTTTTTCAGCAAGAACATTCTATTGAAGTTCAGCTACCATTCATCATAAAGGTATTAGGCAAAGTAAACATAGTACCAATTATTTTCGGTAGAGTCGATTTCGATCAGCTGGAGAAATTAGCGGATAAGCTTGTCGATATTTCTAAGAAGAAAAATATTTTAATTATTGTTTCAAGCGACCTTTCTCACTACAACCCTTATGATACTGCAAATAAAATAGACAATAAAACTATTGAATTTATCAAGAATAAAGATGTACCTAGCCTGCATAGATCGCAGGAAGACGATGAAGGGCGTGCTTGCGGGATGAACCCAATCATAACGCTTATCCTTTATGCCCAGGCTCGTGGGGCAAAAATAGATATTTTAAAATATGCTAATTCAGGAGATACGGCAGGTGATAAATCTCGCGTAGTAGGATATGTCAGCGCGGTAACATATATACCGCAGCAAAACCTAAAATCACAAATTTCAAATTCTAGACAAAAGGAAAAGGATACAGAGAAGGAGGAAAAAATGGGAGAATATAGCTTAAATAAAGATGAAAAAATAGCACTGCTTAAAATTGCTCGCTCTACCCTAGAAAGTTATTTAAAGAACGGAAAAGTCCCTGAATTTAAGGCGGAATCCCAGAATCTAAGAGAAAAAAGAGGGGCATTTGTTACTTTAAAAAAACACGGCGAGTTGCGTGGCTGTATCGGTAGAATTGTTGCTGATACTACCTTATATGAAGTTATTTCGGCCGTCGCAATTGATTCTGCCACGGGTGATCCGAGATTCGCGGCAGTTAGATACGAAGAGTTAAAAGACATTGAAATAGAAATTTCCGTATTAACTCCTTTTGAAAAAATTAATAGCATCGAGAAGATAGAGGTTGGCAAGCACGGACTTATGATTAGAAAAGGATTTAATTCGGGATTACTTTTGCCTCAAGTACCTGGAGAGTATGGCTGGGATAGAGAAACTTTCTTAGAGCATACCTGTGTGAAGGCAGGGCTATCTCCAGATGCTTATAAAGACGCGAACGCCGCCATTTATAAATTCTCGGCTATTGTATTTAATGAGTCAGACTTTTCTAAATAAATTATGTCGCGAGTAAGATTCTATATCCAACCAGACGAAATAAGTAATATTATAGAGATAAAAGACCGTGAAACTATACATAAAATAAAAAATATTTTACGCTTAAGGCAAGGAGAAACTATAGGCATATTTGATGGAGGGGGAAAAGAATACTCGTATAATTTAGATGAAACTAGGCATAGCGCTATTTATTTAACGAAAAATAAGCTTGAACGACACGAAGAGTGCCAAAAAAATAAAATAATTTTAGGTTTTCCTCTTGTAAAAGAAGAAAAGGCCGATTTTATTCTGCAGAAAGCTACAGAGTTAGGGGTATCGGAGTTTATCCCCTTTTATTGCGAGCATAGCATTAACGTGGCGCCTTCAGCTGCAAAAATCTTAAGATGGAAGAAGATAATTGAAGAAGCTACACGCCAATCAGAACGATTATGGCTTCCAGCGCTAAGAAATATCAATACGTTTAACGAACTATGCAAAAATAATTTTGAAGTTAAGCTTGCAGCTTTATCTAAAGGTGGTAATATAAAGGATTTCATAGCTGTGAACGCTCAAGAGATATTTGTTGCTGTTGGCCCTGAGGGGGATTTTTCAAAAAGAGAGTGCGAACTTTTTAAAAAAAGCGGCTTTAAATTTATAAGACTTTGCGAAAATATTTTAAGAGTAGAAACCGCGGGCATTTTTGCTGCCGGCTTATTAAATTACTTCTTAAATACAGATTACAATGATTAAAAGAATGATTACACAGATTATTCGGATTGAAATCAATGTAATCTGCATTTTTCGCCTCATGCCTAAGGTAGATCCGCCCCGATTGTATCGGGGCGGATCCGCTCCTGGCGGAAATCGGTGTAATCAATAAAATACTATGAAAGTGAAATTCTATACATTAGGCTGTAAAGTTAATCAATATGAAACCCAAGCTTTAAGTGAAGAATTTTCTTCTTGGGGATGCCAGCTAACCACAGGCGTGGCGGATTTATACGTAGTTAATACCTGTACGGTTACTTCTCGTGCCGATAGCAAATCTCGAGAAATAATTTTAAGAGCGAAAAGAGAAAATCCTCGCGCGCAAATTGCCGTCTGTGGGTGTATGGCGCAAGAAAGCAGTAACATACACAAGCTCGATGTTGATTATGTTATTCCGCAGAAAAATAAACAATTTGTGGCAGACGCGATTCTTAATAAGCCTGCGGAAAAAAAAGATATTTGGTCTTTGAAAATAAGCCGCTTTTATAACCAGCGCGCTTTCGTTAAAATTCAAGATGGTTGCGATAATGAATGTTCTTTCTGTAAAGTCCCCTATGTAAGAGGCAAATCCCGTAGCCGAGAAGAAAAAGAGGTGATTGAGGAAATAGAAAGAATTTCTTTATCTCATAAAGAAGTTGTTCTTTGCGGAATAAATCTTGGGCTTTACGGAAAAGACTTGAACCCGTCTAAAAGCCTACATGCTTTGATTGATAAAGTTTTGGCGACTAGCTCCGTAGGCAGACTTAGATTGAGTTCCCTTGAGCCATCGTTGGCCGATAGGGAAGTTTTTAAGCTCTTTTATAACGAAAGACTGTGCCCCCACTTACATTTTCCTTTTCAAAGCGGTGATGACAGAGTTTTACAATATATGAACAAAAAGGAAACGGTAGCTTCCTACGAAGAAATTGTACACGACTTAAGAAAAATTAATCCATCAATTGCAATAAGTTGCGATATTATCGTAGGGTTTCCTTATGAAGATGAAGAGTCTTTTAAGAATACGGTAGCATTTTTAGAAAAAGTTAGGCCAATGCGCACGCATATATTTACATTTTCCCCTCGAGAGAATACTCGGTTTTACGGCACAAAGATAAAAAACTATTCAAGCATTCGGCAGCGCAGGAGCTATTTAAAAAAAATAACTAGCGAGTTTTCACTAGAATACAAAAAGAATTTCTTAGGAAAAACACTCAAAGTAGTAGCGGAAGAAAAAAATAACGGTTATGTTTGCGGATATTCAGAGAATTATATAAAAGTTTACCTAAAAGAGATTGTTGCCTTAGGCCAAATATATCCAGTAAAAATCGTAAAGGTAGATAAAGAAAATGTTTTTGGCTGCAGGGTGTAATTTCTAGTTCTTTCCCAAGTTTGTTGCAAAAGGAAAGAACTCCAGAAGCTTTCTGGCATTTAAAAGGTCTAAAATGAAAAATTCATAGATAATCTATTGAATTTAAATTAGTTATGAAATATTTGTGCAACAAAGTCGAGAAAGCTTCTAATTTCTCTATTATTTAATAAGGGGGCATTACCGTTAATGGAAACGCCTATTTTTTCAACACAGGCTAAAGTAATATTTCTTGACCGAGACGGAGTAATCAACAAATACCCTGGAGATACCCGCTATATTACAAACACCCAAGAATTCCAGTTTATCGCTGGCAGCATTGAGGGTTTACGAAAGCTAAGAGAAAAGGGATTTATTTTGTTTGTCATTTCTAACCAGGCTGGGGTATCAAAGGGAATATATTCACAGAAGGAATTGAATGACATTACAAAAAAAATGATTAAGGACTTAAAAAAACGCGGTATCACCCTTGACGGGATCTATTACTGTACACATACGACAGAACAAAATTGCATCTGTCGTAAACCGAAAACTGGACTTTTACATAAAGCATTATCTGATATACACGTCAAACCTCAAGTTTCATTTTTTATCGGTGATTCTTTTAGGGATATGAAAGCAGCAAAAGATTTTGGGGCAAAACCAGTTTTAGTCCTTTCTGGAAAAGAAAAAATTTCCAATAGAAAAAACTGGGAGTTCGAACCGGACTATATTTTCGATAATCTACTCATTGCCGCCCATTATTTATGTGAACATTATGGATAGGATACTTATTGTATACGCGAGTTTCGGCGAAGGACATAAGCGCGCGGCCACATCCCTGCAGGGGTTTTTAGACGCTCCCTGCGTTGATCTTTTAGACTTTGCCCCTAAAATAATAAAAACGCTTTACAGGTATCTTTATATATCTGTTACGGAGCACCTTGGATTTTTTTGGTGGCTCATATTTTCTATACATAAAAATATCGTAATCAGAGAACTTACCGAAAGAATTCAGGAATTTCTTTTCTACCCTTTCTTTAACTACCTGCGCAAAACAAAACCGGCCGTGGTAATTACGACTCATTTTTTTCCGCTTTCGTTTATTCACTTAGTTAAAAAGTATTTTAATGTAGATATAAAAATAATTACCATAATGACGGATACGCGTGTTCATCCGCTTTGGTTTGATAAGGGCGTAGATTTATATTTTGTTGCTTGCGGCGAAGCAAAACAAGATTTAATACGGTTAGGGGTAGATGCAAATAAAATTCAAAGCGGCTACGTTGCGTTACGCGAAGGATTTTTAAAAGACGAAACGGACGAGTCTCTAAGAAGAAGATTCTCTTTGGACAATAAACCTTGTATCCTTTGTATGTCTTCGCTGCGCGGAAAATTCCCGTTACTGAAAGAACTTCTTAAATACTTCAAGGATGAGTTTAATATCTTTGTCATTTACGGCAGGAATAAAAAACTTAAAAAATACCTCCAAAGTTTAAACTTGCCATCGGTAAAGCCTCTTTCTTTTTATGATGCAATTTGGGAAATTTTTCAGTTGAGCTCGGTAATTATAACTAAGCCCGGCGGGCTTACGATTTTCGAAGGCATGTATAAAAAGAAGCCTTTTATCTTTATGCGTTATATCCCCGGCCAGGAGAAGCAAAATATGGAATTGCTGATTAAATACGGGATCGGCAAGTTAGCGCAAAACGAGCAGGAATTAACAGAGGCAGTCGGATATTTTAAACTACATGCGCAGGCTTTACGTAATGATTATCCGATAACACTTTACGATATCAGGCCGGCCCTGAAAGAGGCCTTAGCTAAGATGCTGAGCTAATATGGCGAGACGTAAGATAGCGGGCGTTCTTTTACCCATTGCCTTGGATAAAGAGTTTGATTATTCAATCAGCCCCGCTATGGCGGCCAAGAAAGGGATGCGGGTATTGGTTGATTTACGGGGCAGAAAAATACCGGGCATTATAACGTCATTTAAAAACGAATCGAAAATAAAGAATTTAAAGCCGATTCTGGATATTCTTGATACCTACCCCGCCTTAAGCGCTGAACATATACATTTTGCGCAAATCCTTAGTAAATTTTACCCTTACAATGCCGGAGAGTTTTTATTTATGATGCTTCCGCTATACCTGAGAAAAGCGCGAAGATTGAAAATATTGCCGTCTGAGAAAGAAAGGGGTACAAAACAAGAACGCCAAAAAACTTTCGTAAAAGCCGATACCTTTAACCAACGTTACGGTTTGTGGCGGGACCAAGCGCGGCAAAAATTAGAAACCGGCTCCGTGCTTATCTGCTTTCCGCAGGTTTCTTACTTGTTAGAGGCAAAAAAAATAATTGATAATGATTTTGGGGCAAAGGTAAAAGTTATCCATAGCTACGAAAGCGAAAAAGAGCTTTTTAAAAACTGGCAAGATTCGCGAACTAAAACTCTCATTTTAGGTACACGCTTGGCAATATTTTACTATCCACGGGATTTAAATTTAATTATCGTAGAGGAGGAAAATAGCCCTTTTTATTTTCAAGAAGAAAAACCGTTTTACCATCTTTTGCAGGTTGCGCTTTTACTTTCTAAGCTTAAAAACGTGGATTTAGTCCTTAGTGCCGATTACCCCACCCTTTATACATATAAGTTCATC
The DNA here is from genome assembly GCA_030692055.1 of Candidatus Omnitrophota bacterium. The sequence continues at coordinate 33,454 of JAUYCY010000083.1, forward strand.
AAGGATGAAAAGATTTTTTTGCATGATAATCCAGAAAGCAAAAAAGAAATAAAAGTTATTGCTATCGACCGATATAGAAAAGGTAGCATAATCAACCCTGTATTGGCAGAACTTCTACGCAAAAATATTGAAGACAATAAAAGAATAGTTGTCTTTTATAATAAAAAAGGATACGCATCTGTTATCGCATGTTCTTCTTGCGGATATATATTTAAGTGCAGCCGTTGCTCGGGATTCTTAAGGTTATCGTTGAAAGAAAATAAAGGTATCTGTCCTTATTGCGCAAAAAAAGAGGATTTACCCAAAATATGCAAAAAATGTAACTGTGGTTATATAAAAACTAGCGGTTCAGGCATTGAAAAAATAGAATTAGCCATAAGAAATATTTTCCCTCAAGTAAAAATTGCTTATTGGCAAGAACGTAAACCTGATACACAGATTATTTTGTCGACCTCGCAAATCTTAAGCTCTCTTTACGGAAATGAAGCTTTTGATGTAGGGTTTGTTTTAGATGCCGATCGTCAAATGTCTCATCTTGATTACGAAATAAATATCGATACGTTTATTTATCTAAAAAAGCTTTCTCTTTTTTTTAAAAATAATCTTTATGTGTTTACGCAAAATAAAGATAGTTATGTTTTTACAAGCCTAAACCAACCCTGGAAGATTTTTTATGATAAAGAGTTATCTCAGAGAAAAGAATTAAACTTGCCGCCATTTGGTTTTATTGCTAAAATTACTCTCAGAACCAAAGATGAAAATAAACTTTTCAGTAAAGTGGAAAATTTATATAATAAATTAAAAGAAAAGACAATCGAGGTTTACGGCCCTTTTAAAGAGCAGCCATTTAAATTACGTGGAAAATTTCGCTATATGATTACAGCGAAATCGCAAAACGGCTATTTCTTAAGAAAGACGCTAAAGGAAGAAATACGTAGCCTAAGGAGTTCAAGCGTAAAAGTAGCCGTTGCTATAAAATAAAATAGGCAGATATGAAATATATTTATTTCGGTAGCTCAACTTTTTCTAGAATTGTTCTGGAAGAGCTCTGTCGTCAAGGAACAATTCCTTCATTGGTTATCAGCCAGCCAGATAAACCTAAAGGCAGAGGGCTTAAGTTTAAGCCGATGGAAGTAGCGGCGTTCGCTAAAGAAAAACAAATACCCCTCGCTAAACCAGTTTCCTTAAACGATAAGGAGATATATAAAATGATACAGGATGAAAATCCTGATTTTATCATTGTTGCTGACTATGGAAAAATTTTGCCAGAATCTATGCTATCTCTCGCAAAAATATTGCCGCTTGCGATACACCCGTCACTATTGCCGCGATATCGCGGGCCCGCACCGGTAAACTGGGCATTGATCAACGGGGAAACGCAAACAGGAACTACCATATTCAGGATGAATGATAAACTAGATAGCGGAGAGATTATATTACAGGAAATGCTAGCCATAGAAGAAAATGATGATGTATTAACGTTAAGCAGGAACCTATCTTTTCAAGGCGCAAAAATGCTTATCAGGGTCTTTGCGATGATTGCGCACGAAAGTTATGCGCTTATACCTCAGGATGTAAAAAGTGTTTCTTTCGCACCTAAACTGACAAAGGATGATGGAGAAATAAAGTGGAATTTGCAAGCTTTTCGTATAAGAAATTTAGTAAGAGGAACTGTCAGTTGGCCATCGGCATACACTTATTACAAAAAGAAATTGCTTAAAATTTTAGCTGCTGATGTTATTCTTAAAGTCGCTATAAACCCACCAGGTACAATTACTAAAATTGATAAAGAGGGTATACTTGTTTCTACCGGTGAAGACATATTAAAGCTAAGAAAATTAAAGCCTCAGGATAAAAAAGAAATGGATGCCTATTCTTTTGCATTGGGGCATAGGGTTCGAGTGGGAGATAGGTTTGATTAAAAGAGCGCAAAGCGCTAAGCGCATAGCGTAAGAGGATTTACGCTTTGCGCCATGCTGCTGTACTTTTTAACTATGTATAAGCGTTATCATATCTTTTTCTCCGGCGCAGTGCAGGGCGTGGGATTCCGTTATGCTGCAAGGGCGTTGGGCGAAAGATATAACTTAAATGGCTGGGTTAAAAACCTCGCTGACGCAAGAGTAGAGGTTGAGGCGGAAGGCGAGCATAGCGATTTGGATAATTTTTTGCGGGATTTAAAGAAGGAATTTAAAAGTTATATAAAAGATATAGAACTACAGGAACTACCGCATAGCGGAGAATGTCAAGACTTTCATATTAGATTTTAACAGAGGGCAGAGGACAGATGACACAATGCGTTACGGAATTTTTTCTGATGTCCACAGCAATTTAGAAGCGTTTAAGGTAGTTTATGATTATTACAAAAATAAAAAAATCGATAAATTCATATTTCTTGGAGATATTATCGGTTACGGCGCAAATCCCCGCGAATGCATACAGCTTCTTCAGTCCATTAGTCCTGCCTTGATAGCCGGCAACCACGATTGGGCGGCAGCCAATAAGCTTAGCTTGGATTATTTTAGCGAATACGCAAAGACTGCAATTATTTGGACAAAAAATGAATTATCTTGTGAAGATATACGTTATTTGAGCGGTTTCGAGCTTAGGCACGAGGAAAATAATTTTATTTGTGTGCACGGAAGTTTACAGAGACCGAAAGATTTTAACTATATTTGTGGCATCAATGATGCGCGTGCTAACTTTGCGCTTTTAGAAAAACAATTACTTTTTGTGGGACATTCGCATAAAGCGCAGATTTATTCTTTAACTAAAGAAGGAGTTTTTTACCATTACGAAGCAAGCATTAAAATTAATCCGGAAGAAAAATATATCATTAATGTAGGCAGCGTAGGCCAGCCCCGCGATAGAGATCCGCGCGCTGGAGCTTGTATATATGATAGCGATGAGAATGTAGTAATTTTAGAGAGGTTAGAGTATAATATAAGAAAAGTAGCTGACAAGATATTGGGATGCGCCTTACCGCCGATATTGGCGGAGCGTTTATTTGTGGGGTGGTAAACCAACCTACCCATACAACCTACGAGGTTGTATGGGTAGGTAAGGTTACATGGGCAATAAATTATGAAAAGTCGGTTTATAAACGAACAGGTTTATCATATTTTTACAAAGAGTATCGCTGGTTTTAAGATTTGTAATAATACCGCTGAATTTTCGCGAATGTTAGACGTAATAAAATACTATCAATACGCGGATAAGCCTGTTAGTTTTTTTCGATTCAAAAACAATTCCGACAACAGAAAGAACAATGTAAAAAATATTACATCAAAAAGAGAAGAAAAAATAGTAGAGATAATTTGCTACTGCCTTATGTCGACGCATATTCATTTGGTTTTAAAGCAATTAAAAGATAGGGGAATCTCAGTTTTTATGAGCAATATCCTTAACAGTTATTCACGCTATTTTAATATCAAACATAATCGAAAAGGGCCGTTATGGGAGGGGAGATTTAAGAGGGTTTTGGTTGAGGCAGAAGAACAGTTGATCCATTTAACGCGTTATGTGCATTTGAATCCTGTTACTGCTAATTTAGTAAATAATCCGATAGATTGGGAGGCCTCTTCGTATAAAGAATATTTAGGTACTACCCACGAAAATAATATTTGTAAGTATGATGATGTTTTAGATACTAACTCGAATTCTTATCGAAAATTCGTAGAGGAAAGAATCGATTACCAGAAAGAATTAGCACGGATAAAACATCTTATACTTGAAGAGGTATAGTTCGTGTATTTGTTAAACCATACAACCTCGTAGGTTGTATGGTTATGAGAAAAAAATTATGAATTTGGGGGAAATTAAAAAAGAAATAGGAGCGTTACGAGAACAAATCCGCGCAGCAGACTATCGCTATTACGCGTTAAGTGATCCGGAAATTTCCGACAAAGAGTATGATGACCTGCTAGAAAAGTTAAAGGATTTAGAGAGGAAATATCCGCAATTTCTCGCGGCCGATTCACCTACCCAAAGAGTATCCGGCGGTTTAGTAGAGGGCTTTGCGGCCGTAAAACATAAAATTAAGATGCTTTCTTTGGACAATACCTATTCAATTGAGGAGCTTATAGGCTGGGAAAATAAAATCAAAAGAATGCTAAAAAAATCAATCCAGCTTGATTATGTCGTTGAACTTAAAGTTGATGGGGTCAGTTGTTCATTGATATATGAAAAGGGATTACTTACCATTGGCGCAACCAGAGGCGACGGCGAATTAGGCGAGGATATCACCGCTAGCGTAAAAACAATAAGGTCAGTGCCGCTGAAATTAAGAGGAGAGGATATTCCAGAGGTCCTAGAGGTACGCGGTGAAATTTATATGGAAAAAGCTGATTTGGATAAAATAAACGAAGCTCGGGGTAAAAAAGACGAGCCGCCTTTCGCTAATCCTCGTAACGCCGCCAGCGGGTCGCTTAAATTGCTCGACCCCTCAGCGGTAGCCCAACGTAATTTAAAGTGTTTTATCCATTCTTTTGGCTGGGCGGGGGGCTTCGAATTTAAAACCCATCAAGAGTTTCTGGAAAAAGTTAAATCATTCGGCCTACGCACTAACCTTAAGAATAAATATTGTAAAAATTTAGCAGAGGCATTAGATTATTGCCGCCAATGGCAACATAGGCGCGACACATTAGAGTATGAAATTGACGGGGTAGTGATAAAGCTAAATAATTATGCGTTAAGAGAAGAGCTTGGTTCAACCCTGAAATCGCCGCGCTGGGCAGTCGCCTATAAATTTCCGGCGCATCAGGCAACTACGATAGTTGAAAGAATTGAGTTTAGCGTAGGTAGAACTGGCATCATTACCCCCGTGGCAACGCTAAAACCGGTAGAGTGCGCAGGCGTTACAATTTCTCACTCCACCTTGCATAATTTTGATGAGATTGAACGGCTTGACGTACGCGAAGGGGATACTGTCTTAATTGAGCGGGCAGGAGAGGTTATCCCCAAAATCATTAAAGTTATTGCCACTAAAAGAACGGGTAAAGAGAAAAAAGTAAAAATCCCTACGCATTGCCCAGTTTGCAGGGGAGAAGTAGAAAAAGAAGAAGAGGATGACGTTTTTTGGTATTGTATTAATCCTAATTGTCCGGCGCAACTTAAACGCTCCTTATTTCATTTTGCCTCGAGAGGGGCATTGGATATTGAAGGAATGGGAGAAAGCGCCATAGAAGAATTAGTAAATAAGGGCTTGGTAAAAAATTTAGCTGATATTTATAAACTCAAGGCAGAAGATTTTCTAAAACTTCCTCTTTTTGCCCAGAAGAAAGCTAATAATTTGGTACTTGCTATAGAGATAAGTAAAAAACGGCCGCTTTCGCGGCTCTTGTTTGGTTTGGGAATACGTCATATCGGCGAGAAAGCAGCGGCAGTTTTAGCGGCAAAATTTAAAAATATCGATAATTTCTTCTATTCGGACGAGGAAAAATTACAGGAAATACCTGAGGTGGGCCCGGTTATGGCTGTCTCAATAGCGAAGTTCTTTTGTGCCAGCCAAACAAAAAAACTTATCGCTCAGCTAAGAAGAGTAGGCGTTAATTTAGCCGAGGAGAAAAAGGTAATCAGCAAAAGTGCTATTACCGGCAAAGTCTTTATTTTTACGGGAGAATTAGAGAGTTTTTCGCGCAGTCAAGCTCAGAAAGCAGTGCAAGCGCTGGGAGGAAAATGGGTATCAGCCGTCAGTAAAAGCATTGATTTTGTTGTGGTGGGCAGAGAACCCGGTTCTAAATATAATAAAGCTAAGGCCCTGGGGATAAATATTATAAATGAAGAAGGATTTAATAAATTGATTAAGCTTTAAAGAAATTAGTTAGTCTTAAGGGCTATTTTTCGTCTTTTTGATATAAAACAAAAAATTTGATTTTTATTCTAAGATATGGTATCCTAAAAATGAGAGGAAAATGATATGGCAAGACTAAAATTTAAAGAAGCTGTAATAACAGTATCATTCTATCGCGAGGGCAATAAATTTATTGCCTATAGTCCCGCTTTTAATCTTTCTACTTGCGGTGATTCTCAAGAGCAGGCTAAAAAGAGATTTGAAGAAATATTACATATTTTTCTTGAAGAGGTAGAAAAGTTGGGAACGCTTGAGGACGTTCTTTTGGAGTGCGGTTGGAAGAAAATTGGCCATCCTCAAAGACATTGGCAACCGCCAGTATTCATAGGCCAAAGTCAACAGGAAATACGACTGCCTTGTCCCACTTAACCCCGATAGACTATAGAAAGTTTGAAAAATTTTTAAAATACATAGGGTGTGTATTTGTCAGGCAAAGAGGCGACCATAGAGTTTATAGAAAGGCGAATTTAAAACGCCCAATAATTATCCCCACCATTAAAGATATCCCCCAATTTATTATTTTAAATAACTTGCGTGTATTAGGGATTAGTAGGGAAGAGTATTTGTCGATGCTTGAGAGCTTGTAAGAATTATCATAAATTCCTACATAGGACCGATCTTACCCTGATATAAATACCCGCAGAAACAGCCGGAAAAAACACTTGCTATACCTTCCATAAATTGTTATAATTCGATAAAATTATTAAGAATGGTAAAATAGAGCTGTGGGGCCCGTAGCTCAGCTTGGTTAGAGCAGTTGACTCATAATTAGAAACCTTCCAAACTCCCAACCCTTTAAAAATCAAACAAGTATAACAGTATCAGGTACTTACAAAAATTTTTGCTATTGTAAGAATTAGTAATAATTAGCAAGAATTAGACCAAAGATGCAGGAAATTTGCAGG
>JAUYCY010000132.1 GCA_030692055.1 Candidatus Omnitrophota bacterium
AGAAAAGACGAACTTTACTGTAGTGTTGACTAGTGTCGGCGCAAATAAGATTGCGGTTATTAAAGAAATACGCGCAATTACTGAACTTGGCTTAAAAGAAGCAAAAGAGCTGGTTGATTCTGCCCCAAAGAATGTAAAGGAAAATATTCAGCGTAAATCCGCGTAGATATCTGCGTGTATCCGCTTCTATGATTGAAGGAGGTTTTACCTTGAGAGGCAGGAAAGAAGTATCGTTTGCAAAAATTAAAAAAAGTTTTCCCGTACCGCATTTACTTGACCATCAACTTAGTTCTTTTAAAGAATTTTTACAGATGTATGTTTTACCTGAGAAACGGAAAAAGGTAGGCCTGCAGGAAATTCTAGAGGAAGTTTTTCCAATGGAAAGCTCTGACAAACAGTTCCGATTAGAGTTTCTTTCTTACAGTTTAAACAGGTCTCGTTACAGCGTAGAGGAATGCAAAAAACGCTCGCAAACATACGCCGCTCCCTTAAGGGTGAGACTGCGTCTTGTGGGGCCTTCTCAGGATATAAAAGAGCAGGAGGTTTACTTAGGAGACATTCCTTTGATGACTGATACTGCCTCTTTTATTGTTAACGGCGATGAAAGAGCGATAGTGAGTCAACTTCAACGTTCTCCTGGCGTATTTTTCGAAGAAGAAATCCACCCTATGGGTAAAAGCATGTATTTTGCCCGCGTTATCCCCTACCGAGGATATTGGCTTGAGTTTAGAGCCGATATTAACGACACCATCACTGCAATTATTGATAGGCGTAAAACTTTCCCCGCTACCCAAATTTTAAGAATAATGGGGCTTTCCACAAACGAAGATATCTATAAAAATTTTTCCGATAAACCTTACCCCGAAATTGTCAATACCGTAAAAAAGGATAATACTGCCAATACTGAAGAGGCATATTTAGATTTTTATAAAAAAATGCGCCCCACAGAGCCTATAACTTTAGAGGCAGCAAAGGAAGTTTTCAAAAGGATGTTTCTTGACCACAAAAGATATGACTTAGGTAGGGTTGGGCGTTATCTTTTGAACAAAAAATTAGGCATGGACTTTTCTTTAAGCAAAAGAATCATTGATTTAGAAACCATAGTAGAGATTTTCAAAACTCTTTTAAAAGTAAAGTCAGGCGAGAGGCCGATTGATGATATTGATCATCTTTCTAATCGGCGGATAAAACTTATTGGTGAACTCGTGCAGCACCAGGTAAGAATGGGGTTGCTGCGGGTAGAGCGTACATTTTTAGACAGATATCCGCTTATATCTTCCACCGAATTTTCAATCCAACATCTTATCAATTCTAGGGCATTCTCTGCGCAAGTACAGGATTTCTTTGCGCGTTCACCGCTTTCACAATTTATGGATCAGACTAACCCGCTTGCGGAGATAACTCACAAAAGAAGGCTTTCTGCAATGGGCCCAGGAGGGTTATCCCGCGAACGAGCTGGCTTTGAGGTACGCGATGTTCACCCTACACATTACGGCAAAATTTGCCCTATCGAAACACCAGAAGGAGCAAATATTGGCCTTTTGTCATCTCTGACTACCTATGTACGCATAAACCCGCTGGGATTTCTTACTGCGCCCTATAGAAAAATCGAGAAAGGCGCGGTTTTGGATAAAGTTGATTATTTAGCTAGCGATGAAGAGGAGGAAAAATTCATCGCACAAATAACTCCTAATATTGGAGAGGACGGAAAAATAAAAGACAAAGAAGTATATTCGCGGCATAAAGGGAAGTTTCCCAAAATAAAACCTCATGAAGCAGAGTATATGGATATTTCTCCGCAGCAGATTATTTCTGTGTCCGCGGTTTTAATTCCTTTTTTGGAACACGATGATGCAAATAGAGCGCTTATGGGTTCAAACATGCAAAGGCAAGCTGTCCCGCTGCTATTTCCAGAAGAACCGCTTGTGGCAACGGGCATTGAGAAAAAAGTGGTTAGAGATAGCGGTGTGGTTGTATTGAATAAAGAAGAAGGGGAAGTTGAAGAGGTAGACGCCGCGCATATTAAAATTAGTAATTTTGTTTATAAATTAAGAAAGTTTGAACGTTCAAATGCTGATACCTGTGTCAACCAAAGGCCGTTAGTGCGTAAGGGGGATCGTATAAAAGAAGGTGAGACTATCGCCGACGGTATGGCTTCAAGAGGCGGGGAACTTGCTTTGGGAAGAAACCTTTTGGTGGCATTTTTGCCGTGGAGAGGGTATAACTTTGAGGATGCCATAATTATAAATGAAAGATTGGTAAAAGAAGATATTCTTACCTCTCTTCATATTGAGAGATTTGAAATAGAGGCAAGAGAAACTAGGCTTGGCAATGAAGAAGTCACTCGCGATATCCCCAATGTCAGCGAGGAAGCCCTGAAAAACCTTGATGAAAATGGCATAGTGCGTATAGGCGCAGAGGTAATGCCTGATGATATTTTAATCGGGCGTGTAACTCCTAGAACAGAAAAAGAGCTTTCCCCTGAGGAAAGGCTGTTACGCGCGATTTTTGGCGAGAAAGCCGCTGACGTAAAAGATACGTCGCTACGAGTTCCGCCTGGAGTCTATGGCGTAGCAATAAACGTAGAAGTATTCCAGCGTAAAGACCGAGGCAGACGTTCTAAAAAAGAGAAAACAGAAGAGTTGAAACGTTTAAGAGAAATAGAGAGATATTATGAAGAAGAAAAAGAGCTTCTTAAAAGAGAAAAAATGCGCCGCCTAAGCGTTATTCTAGGCAAAAACGAGAATAGGATTACCGCTGGGGATATCGAAGATAACGAAGAATTAAAAGCAATCGAGAGTATATACGATGAACGGCTTCATGAGTTAACCATGGAGAAGGAACTTGAGATTGCGAAAATTAAAAAAGGCGATGAGCTTCCCACAGGAGTTTTAAAGCGTGTCGTCGCTTTCGTGGCAATGAAGCGAAAGGCTTCCGCTGGAGATAAACTTTCTGGTCGTCATGGCAACAAGGGGGTTATTTCAAAGATTTTACCAGAGGAGGATATGCCTTACCTAGAAGACGGAACGACTGTCGACGTCATATTAAATCCCCTCGGTGTTCCTTCAAGAATGAATGTAGGCCAGCTTCTTGAGATGCATCTTGGCTGGGCGGCAAAGAAATTAGGGATTAGAGCAATTTCGCCTGTTTTTGACGGAGCAACCGAAGAAGAGATAAAAAATCTATTAAAAGAAGCGCAGCTTCCGGAAGATGGAAAAGTTACGCTTTATGATGGTTATACAGGAAAACCTTTCGATCAAAGAGTGGGTGTCGGCTATATGTTTTTGATGAAACTTGTGCACATGGTTGACGATAAAATTCATGCCCGCGCAATTGGGCCGTATTCACTTATTACTCAGCAGCCCCTGGGAGGAAAAGCTCAGTTTGGCGGCCAACGTTTTGGAGAAATGGAAGTATGGGCTCTGGAAGCATATGGAGCAGCATTCACGCTACAAGAAATACTTACGGTTAAAAGTGATGACGTTGAGGGAAGAACACGCATATATGAGGCAATTGTGAGGGGCGAGCAGAAGTTTCACCCCTCTGTTCCAGAGTCATTTAATGTTTTGATGAAAGAGTTACAGGGGTTATGTTTAGATATAAGGGCAGAAAAAGATTCAAAAGTCAAATGAAGACATAACTTACGGGAGCGTAATCGCGAACGTAAGTTATAAGTCTGAATTTGACCCCACACCCAGATATGGTCGGTGTGGTGAGTAAACTCTACAAGAAATAAAGTAACAAACCTCATATCGTAAAGTAGTAAGATGAACTGCTGGGTGTGGGGTTTAATTCGCAGACGGCTTGCGCCTACGACTTATGTTCGCCGGTAGGCTGCCGCAAGTTATCTGCTTCCGCCAAAATCGAAGATTTCGGCGAGATCCCGTCATTCGCCTTAGGCGAATGACGGACATTAAAGGAGCCAAGCATGATAGAGGAAGCCAGTTTTTTCGATCGTATAACTATAAAAATTGCCTCTTCGCAGATTATTAAAAGTTGGTCTTCCGGGGAAGTGAAAAAAGCCGAAACTTTGAATTACCGCACTTTAAAACCGGAAAAGGACGGACTTTTTTGCGAGAAGATTTTCGGGCCGGCAAAAGATTGGGAATGCCATTGCGGTAAGCTAAAAGGTATTAAATTTAAGGGTGCAAAATGTGACCGTTGCGGTGTCGAAGTGCTTCATTCTTCTGTGCGGCGCCAACGCATGGGCCATATTGATTTAGCTGCGCCAGTAATGCATATATGGTTTTTTAAGATTATTCCCTCAAGGGTAGGAGCAATTCTAGATTTAAGCATTAAAGAACTAGAAAAGGTTGTGTATTATGAAGAGCATATTGTAATTGATCCTGGTAGTACTAAGCTTAAGAAGAAACAACTTTTGAATGAAGAAGAGTATCAGAAAGCAAAAAAAGAGTATGGTGATGGTTTCGTATCAAGAATAGGCGCAGAAGCGATAAGGGAGCTTTTAAAAGAAATAGATTTAGATAAGTTAAGCAGAAGCATAAGAAAAGACATAGATAACGGCAAGGGAGTGGTTAATAAACGACTACTCAAGAAGCTAAAAATAGTGGAGGACTTTAGGCGTTCAGGCAATAAACCCGAATGGATGGTTTTAGAAGTAGTTCCTGTTATCCCTCCGGACATAAGGCCCCTAGTTTCTCTTGAGGGCGGCAGATTCGCCTCTTCGGATCTCAATGATCTTTATCGCAGAGTAATCAATAGGAATAACCGTCTAAAAAGATTAATTTCTTTAGGTGCTCCAGATATAATTATTAGAAACGAAAAAAGGATGCTTCAGGAAGCTGTAGATGCATTAATAGAAAATGGCCGTCACGGTAGGCCAGTTACCGGGCCTCAAAACAGGCCTTTAAAGAGTATCTCAGATATGCTTAAGGGCAAACAAGGCCGTTTCCGGCAAAATCTCCTAGGTAAGCGCGTTGATTATTCTGGGAGAACCGTCATTGTGGTGGGGCCTGATTTAAAGCTGCATCAGTGTGGTTTACCAAAACAGATGGCCTTAGAGCTATTCGAGCCTTTTATTATAAAGAAACTGCGAGAAAGAGGCTTTGTGCATACCATAAAGGGGGCGCGCAGGATGGTAGAACGTGCCAGAGTGGAAGTATGGGATATCTTGGAAGAGGTTATTAATGGCCACCCAGTAATGCTTAACCGTGCCCCCACGCTGCATCGTCTGAGTATTCAATCTTTCTATCCAATACTTGTAGAAGGAAAAGCAATAAAGTTACATCCGCTAGTCTGTGCGCCTTTCAACGCTGATTTTGATGGTGATCAGATGGCAGTGCATGTTCCTTTATCTTTAGAGGCGCAGGCTGAGTCAAGAATTGCCATGCTTTCGGTGAATAATATCTTTTCACCCGCTGATGGCAGGCCTGTCATCACTCCGTCTCAGGATACTATTATCGGTTGCCGCTATCTTACCTTGCGCAAAGACGCAGCGCAAGGCGAAGGCGCGTTATTCTCTTGCTCCCAAGAGGTAATTACTGCGTTTTTAGACGAAGAAGTAGAGCTACATGCTAAGATTAAATTGAGATTATTTCTAAAAGCTCTTGCTGCGGATGATACAAAGGAAGAACCAGTTCTTGAGGGCAAAAACAAAGCGGCAAATATTATCGAAACAACGGTTGGTAGGGTAATTTTTAATGAAATTTTACCCAAAGGATTTAGGTTCATTAATGAAGTTTTAGGAAAAAAGGGTATTTCGGGGATTATCAGTGAATGCTATAAAAGTTTTGGCCACAGCGCTACAATAAAACTTTTGGATGATATCAAGGATTTGGGTTTTGAATATGCTACCTTAGGGGGGATTAGTATTGGTGTTAATGATTTGCAGATACCCCCTCAAAAGGATGAATGTATCACTGAAGCTAATGAAGATTCGATAAAAGTTGAAGACCAATACAAAAAGGGAATTATTACAGAGAAAGAGCGTTACAATAAGATTATAGATATATGGACCAGGGCTACCGGAAAAGTTTCCGACTTAGTTTTTAAAGGTATGGATGAGTTTAACCCAATATTTATGATGGCAGATTCAGGGGCCAGAGGTTCACGTGACCAGGTAAAACAGTTAGCCGGAATAAGAGGCCTTATGCAAAAACCCTCCGGGGAGACTATCGAGACCCCAATTACTTCTAATTTTAGAGAGGGGTTGTCCGTTTTAGAGTACTTTATCTCTACGCACGGTGCCAGAAAGGGTTTGGCGGACACCGCCTTAAAAACCGCTGATGCCGGCTATCTTACCCGCAGGCTCGTTGATGTTGCGCAAGAAGTGATCATTGTTCAGGAGGATTGTGGTACGGTTAATGGTATCGCCGTTTCAGAAATCGTAGAGGGTGATGATGTTGTTGTTCCTTTAAAGGAAAGAATCGTGGGCAGAGTGGCATTAGACAGCATAGCTGACGTGATAAGCGATGAAGTGATAGTAAAATCTGGCGAAGAGTTTAGCGATGAAAAAGCTGATAAAATTGAGCGTCTTGGATTAGAAAAAATAAGGATACGCAGCGTCTTGACTTGCGAATCTGAACGCGGAGTATGTATGAAATGCTACGGAAGAGATTTAGCAAGCGGAAAATTAGTTGAGACGGGTACTGCTGTTGGCATAATTGCTGCTCAGTCTATAGGTGAACCAGGCACGCAGCTTACCATGAGGACATTTCATATAGGTGGAACCGCCTCAAGAGTTGCAGAGAGAGCGTTTATAAAAGCGAAAGATAAAGGTATAGTGAAATACCATAATCTTAAAGTTATCGCCAAAGGTAAGCAATTCGTGGTTCTTAATAGAAACGGCGTAGTAAGCGTAAATGACGAAAGAGGAGTGGAACTGCAAAGAAACCCAGTTCCGCAGGGCTCAGCCATTTTGACGGTAGAAGGAGAACAAGTCGAAAAAGACAAAATATTTGTAAGATGGGAACCATATTCTTCTCCAATTATTAGCGAAGTTAACGGCAGGGTTAAATACGAAGATATAGTCGATAAGATTACCATGCAGGAGGAAATGAATACAGCCACAGGCAGAAGAGAAAGGGTGATCGTAGAATTCAAAGGAGATTATCACCCGCAACTTTTAATTCTCTCCGACGATGATAAAAAAGAAGTTTTAGGGATTTATTCTTTGCCTAGCGGAGCCCATATAATGGTTAGTGAGGCCGATAAGGTTGAGGCCGGAGATGTTATCGCTAAAACCCCCCGCTTACTCGCAAAGACAAGAGATATAACCCTAGGCTTACCGCGTGTTGCTGAACTTTTCGAAGCACGTAGGCCAAAGCACCCTGCGATTATAAGTGAAATCGATGGCTTTATTGAGTTTAAAGAAGAAAAAGGCGAAAGAAAAATCCTTGTGCGTAGCTCTACAGGTATGAAACGCGAATATATGATTCCAATCGGCAGCCACCCTATAGTTTACGGGGGCGATGAGGTAGCTGCTGGCGGGCAACTTACAGAGGGGCCGACAGTGTTACAGGATATTCTAAGGGTTTGCGGCGATAAGGTTTTGCAAGAACGTTTAGTCAATGAAGTTCAAGAAGTTTATAGGCTACAAGGAGTAAGAATTAACGATAAGCATATTGAAGTTATCATACGAGAGATGCTTAAAAAAGTTAGAATAATTGAACCAGGGGATACTAGTTTTTTACCAGGTGAACCTGTTGATAAATGGGATTTTCGCAGAGAAAACGAACGAGTTGCCAAGAAAGACGGAAAGCCAGCAACCGCATCGCCGCTACTACTTGGAATTACCAAAGCGTCGTTAAGCACCAAGAGCTTTATTTCTGCGGCCAGTTTTCAAGAAACAACTCGAGTGTTAACTGAAGCAGCTACCGCAGGTAAAATTGATGAACTGCTGGGTTTGAAAGAAAATGTTATAGTGGGCCATCTTGTTCCTGCTGGAACAGGCTTAAAAATATACCGAGATATTGAGGTGGAAAAATGCCAACAATAACGCAGCTTATAAGAAAACCTAGAATTGCTAAAAAAAGAAGGAGTAAATCTCCTGCGCTCATGCAAGCACCCCAGAAGCGAGGTGTTTGCATACAAGTTAGAACTATGACTCCTAAAAAACCTAATTCAGCACTGCGTAAAATCGCCAGGGTTAGGCTGACAAATGGCAAGGAAGTTACTTCTTATATTCCGGGCGAAGGCCATAATTTGCAGGAACACTCCATAGTTTTAGTAAGAGGAGGTAGGGTAAAAGACCTTCCGGGAGTTAGGTATCATATTATAAGAGGAGCTCTTGACTGTCAGGGTGTGCAAAATAGGAAGAGGTCACGTTCTAAATACGGAGCAAAGAGGCCCAAACAATAAAGGAGTTTATAAAAGATGAGAAGAAGAAAAGCGCCAAAAAGAGAGGTAAAAGCAGATCCAAAATATAATTCTCCTGTTATTGGTCAACTCATAAATATTGTTATGCAGGATGGCAAAAAGACGTTGGCTCAGGGGATAGTTTACGATGCCTTTGATGTAGTTGCGGAAAAATTAAAAGAGGATTCCTTGAAAATATTTTTTGCCGCTGTAGAAAATGCCCGTCCACGCCTTGAAGTGCGGCCAAGAAGAATCGGCGGTGCTACGTATCAGGTTCCCATGGAAGTACCTCAGGATAGGGGTATCTCTATTGCGCTGCGCTGGATAAGGGAGTATGCGTTGGGTAAAAAAGGTAAGGCGATGAAAATAAAATTGGCGGAAGAAATAATTTCTGCCTATAAGAACGAAGGTTCGGTCATAAAGAAAAAGGATGAAACGCATAAAATGGCAGAAGCAAACCGGGCATTTGCGCATTTTAAATGGTGACAACACAGATTAGCACAGATAAAGAACCACAGATAATCACAGATAAAAAAAAGATACAGATTAGAGTAGACGATTCATCTGCGATCATCTGCTCTAAAATCTGTGATCATCTGTGGAATAAAGATATGAAAGAAGATTTAAGTAAAATCAGAAATATCGGTTTTGTGGCCCATATCGACGCCGGTAAAACTACCACTACCGAGAGGATACTTTTTTATACAGGCAGAATTTATAAAATTGGTGAAGTGGACTCTGGGACCACCACAACTGACTGGATGGTTCAGGAAAGAGAAAGAGGTATTACTATTACTAGTGCCGCAACTTATTGCAGTTGGAAAAACTATCATATAAATATTATTGATACCCCTGGCCACATAGATTTTACTGTTGAGGTCGAGAGGTCGTTAAAGGTTTTAGACGGCGTCGTAGTTATATTTTGCGCCGTTGGCGGAGTAGAGCCGCAAAGTGAAACCGTATGGCATCAGGCGGATAAATATCACGTAGCGCGCATTGCTTTTATAAATAAATTGGATAGGCAAGGGGCAGACTTTTTTAGTGTCTTAGAGGAGATGAAGGCAAAATTAAATACACTAATAGCGCCGCTACAACTACCTATCTACCAAGAGGATGAGTTTGTGGGTGTGGTAGATTTAATCAGAAATAAAGCTATATATTTCGAGGGAGAAGCCAGTACAGAAATGGTTTCTAAAGATATTCCCGAACAATTAAAGGAAAAGGCAATAAAATACCGCGAAAACCTTATTGAAAAATTAGCAGAGTTAGATGACGAATTTATGCAAAGGGTAATTTCCGGTGAGAAAATAACAGAAGAACAGATTATTTCTAAAATACACCAGTATGTTCTTTTAAACAGATTTGTTCCTGTTTTATGCGGCGCTGCCTTAAAAAATAAAGGGATACAGCCTCTTCTGGACGCTATCTGTGACTATTTGCCCGCGCCCAAAGATTTAGGTGCCGTGAAAGGTTTTAGCCTAGATGGCGAAGATTACGAAACACGGGAGATTTCTTCTTCCAGCCCATTATGCGCTTTAAATTTTAAAGTTTTTACTGACGCATTCGTGGGAAAATTATTCTATATACGTATTTATTCGGGTAAAATCAGTACTTCTATGACAGTTTATAATTCTACAAAGCGCGCCGCAGAAAAAATTTCGAAAATTGTCCGAATGCATGCCAACAAACAGGAGATTGTTAACGAGGCAAAGGCTGGAGATATAGTTTGTTTGGTGGGCCTAAAGGAAACTACTACCGGGGATACGCTTTGCGAAGAAAAATATCCCATAATTTTAGAAGAAATAAAGTTTCCCCAACCCGTAGTTTCTGTTGCTATTGAACCAAAAACTCAAGGCGACCAGGAAAAGTTGTTTATGGGGCTACGTAAACTGGAAGAGGAAGACCCGTCTTTTAAAGTTATGTATAACCGGGAGACCGGTCAAAACGTAATTTCCGGCATGGGGCAGTTGCATCTGGAAATTATGGTGGATAGGCTGCTGCGTGAATTTAATGTCAGCGCGCGCATCGGTAAACCTCAGGTTGCCTACAAAGAGACAATTACTAATAGAATAGAGGCTGTGGGTAAGTTCATACAGCAAACCGGTGGCCATGGACAATATGGCCATGTGGTTTTGCTTATGGAGCCTAACGAGAAAGGCGAAGGGGTTATTTTTGAAAATAAAATAAGAGGGGCAGCTATTCCAAAAGAATTTATTCCTGCGGTAAAAAAGGGGGTATTGGAGGCTAGTGAGAGCGGAATTTTAGGCGGATACCCTGTAGTAGATATAAAGATGACTTTAATTGACGGTTCATACCATGACGTTGATTCTTCTGAATTCTCTTTTAAAATTGCTGCAGAGATGGCTTTTAAAGAAGGCCTACGCAAGGGTAGTTCTATAATTTTAGAGCCGGTTATGGAGTTAGAGGTAATCACGGCAGCAGAGTATTTAAGCCAGGTTATCGGAGATCTTAATGCGAGGCGTGCGAGAGTTTCGTCTGTATCTGAGAGAAAAAATCTAAGGATAGTCAAGGCTGACGTTCCGCTTTCAGAGGTTTTTAATTACGCAGATATATTAAGAAACTTGACACAAGGTAGAGCTTCTTATACAATAGAGCCTTCATATTACGAGCGGGTTCCGTCTGCGCTTATGGCTAAAATTTTAGGGGTTTAATATATATATATATATATATATCTATAATAAGAAATTGAAAGTAAAACGGTACCAAGTGTAAAGGAGGTGCGCAAATGGCAAAGGAGAAATTCGTAAGGTCAAAACCACATGTTAATGTGGGAACGATTGGCCACGTTGACCATGGGAAAACTACTCTTACATCAGCCATTACAAAAGTATCTGCTGGCAGGGGCCTTGCACAATTTATTTCCTACGATCAGGTGGCAAAAGCTTCGGAGTCGCAAGGGCGGCGTGACGAAACCAAGATTTTAACTATTGCGATTGCACACGTCGAATACGAAACAGAGAATAGGCACTATGCGCATATCGATTGCCCCGGTCATCACGATTATATCAAGAATATGATTACTGGCGCGGCGCAGATGGATGGTGCAATTTTAGTCGTTTCAGCCGTAGATGGCCCTATGCCTCAAACTAGAGAGCATATATTGCTTGCTCGTCAAGTTAATGTTCCGGCTATCGTAGTGTTTATTAACAAGGTTGATTTGATGGAAGATGCTGAGCTAGTTGAGCTGGTTGAAGTTGAAGTAAGAGATTTACTTTCAAAATATGAGTTTCCTGGAAAAGACACTCCAATAATTAAAGGTTCGGCGACTAAAGCATTACAGTGCGGTTGCGCTAAAGCTGAATGCCTTAACTGTAAACCTATAATTGAGCTGATGAAGGCGGTAGATACATTTGTGCCTACGCCTAAAAGAGAAGTGGAAAAACCACTGCTTATTGCCGTTGAAGATGTATTTTCCATTTCCGGAAGAGGAACAGTAGTCACCGGAAGAGTTGAGAGAGGAAAGGTCAAGGTTAATGATGAGGTTGAAATTATAGGGCTGCGGCCAGATTCAAGGAAAACAGTAGTTACTGGCGTAGAAATGTTTAGAAAAGAGCTCGATGAGGGCATAGCGGGAGACAATGTCGGGCTACTGCTAAGAGGAATAGAAAAGAAAGACGTAGAGAGAGGTATGGTTATCGCAAAAGCAGGTTCAATTACTCCGCATATTAAGTTTAAAGCCCAGATATATTCGTTGAAGAAAGAGGAAGGTGGCCGTCATACGCCATTTTTCGCTGGTTATAGACCACAGTTCTATTTCAGGACTACAGATGTTACTGGTTCGGTAAAATTACCTGAAAAAGTAGAAATGGTTATGCCAGGGGATAATATAGAGCTCGAGGTGGAATTGATTCAGCCTATCGCGATAGAGAAAGAATCAAGATTTGCTATTCGTGAAGGCGGAAAGACGGTTGGAGCAGGAGTAGTTACACAGATTATCGCGTAAAACACAGATGAGCGCAGATGAATTATCTGTGGTAATCTGTGGTCTGAATCTCGTGATAATCTGTGTAAAAAAGATATGCTAAAGATACGTATAAAGTTAAAGTCATATGATCATAGGGTTTTAGACCAATCCGTTCGTGAGATTGTTGAGGCAGCGCTTCGCTCCGGAGCAAAGGTCAACGGCCCTATTCCTCTTCCAACGCACAAAAAAATTTATACGGTAAACCGTTCAACTAACATAGATAAGAAATCAAGAGAGCAATTTCAGATGGCAGTGCATAAGAGAATTATTGATTTGGACAATCCAACCTCTAAAACAATTGATGCTTTACGAAAGTTGGATTTACCTGCAGGCGTAAACGTAGAGATAAAGCAGGAAGTTTAGTTAAAACACTGATTACACAGATTAAAGATAGATTACACTGATTAGTAAATCAAGGTAATCAGTGGTGAACCCAGATAATCGCAGATAAAGGCGTGGATAATCTCAAAGATAGGGATTAAAGTAGAAAATTATCTTCTACTTCCTGCCAAAGGCGAGTCTTGGCTAGCCGTCAAAAAAATCTGCTCGGTTTGTGGAATAAAAAAGAACGATTATAAAAAGATTACAATGATTAAAAAAGAGACTACACAGATTTTCAATCAGTACAATTATCCCCCTAATCTGTGTAATCTGTTTTAAATCTGCGTAATCTGCGTTAAAAAAATGATTAGAGAAATTTTTGGAAAAAAATTAGGAATGACGCAGATTTTCGATAAGGAAGGCAGTCTCATCGGCGTTACCTTGGTAGAGGTAGAACCGGCCTATCTTTTAGAAAGGATTGACTATCCTGGCCGTAAGGCTGCCAGAATTGGCTGTTTTAAGTGCGAAGAGAAAAAGGTGAATAAGATCCGAAAGCCCATACTTGGTTATTTTAAAAAGTTAGGGGTAAGCCCGTATAAGCTTATACGAGAAGTAGATCTGAAGATAGACGAAAAAGGAGCGAATAAGGCGGCTCCTGATGCCGTAGTTAGCGAAGAGCAAAAGGAATTTGGCGTAGATATATTTAATGAGGGAGATATTGTAGATGTTAAGGGCAATACTAAAGGAAGGGGTTTTCAGGGCGGAATGAAAAGGCATGGTTGGCACGGTGGGCCTTCCAGCCACGGCTCCATGACACACCGCAGAATGGGCTCCGCCGGCGCCAATACCGATCCTGGAAGGGTTGTGAGAGGGCACCGTATGCCTGGGCATATGGGCAATGACCTGCGTGTGATGAAAAAATTGAAAATTTTAAAAATTGATAAAGAAAAGAGCCTTCTTTTTATTTCCGGTTCTATCCCCGGCCACAGAGGAACCGTTGTCTCAATTAAAAAAGTATGAAAATTGTTTCTACTGCAAAACAAAATGTTTTTATGAATATTGACGTAGTTAACGTACAAGGCAAAATAGTCGATACGATAGAGTTAGACCCTTTTGTTTTTGACGGCAAAGTTAATAGTGAGTTAATACATCAGGCAGTGGTAACATATCTTTCTAACCAAAGAAAAGGGTTAGCTTGTACAAAAACAAGAGGTGAGGTAAGCGGCGGCGGAAGAAAGCCATGGCGTCAAAAAGGCACCGGCCGGGCAAGAGCCGGCTCTACGCGTTCCCCCTTGTGGCGTAAAGGCGGAATTACTTTTGGGCCTAAGCCTCACTCTTTCTATAAGGATTTTCCGAAAAAAATGAAAATTTCAGCATTAAAGAGTGCCCTTAATTCTAAAGCTAACGATAAAGAGATAATTGTTTTAGATAATTTAGATGTAAGCTCAGGCAAAACAAAAGATTTTTTTAAAATTGTCCAGAATTTGAAGCTAGATAATGCTAAACTGCGTTTTGTGGTGAGTATTTTAGGCGATAATCTCAAGCGTGCTTACCGCAATATTAAAAGCGTCGGTATAGGTACAGCAAGAAATCTTAATACTTACGATGCGTTGGATTGCAAAAATATAATTTTCACTAAAGCTGCCTTGCTAGATGTACAAGAGAGGGTAAAGAAATGCCTGGCATAACCAGTATTTATTCTGTATTGAAATCACCGTTAATTACCGAAAAAGCTACGAGGTTGACACCGCAGCATAAATACATTTTTATGGTAGACAGAAATGCCAATATTATAGAAATAAAGAAGGCAGTTGAGAATATATATAATGTTAAGGTAGAAAAAGTTAATTCGCTTGTAATGAAAGGTAAAACAAAAAGAGTTAAGTGGAATCAGCCGGGTAAAACTACAGCTTGGAAAAAAGCAATTATAACTCTTAAAGAAGGTTTTGAAATAAAACTTGCATAGGGACACAGATGAGTACAGATAGACACCACAGATGCGCACAGATGATATTTATCTGTGACTATCTGTGGTCTGAATCTCGTGATAATCTGTGTAAAAACCGAAGGTTTTTATGGGTATAAAAACTTTTAATCCAGTAACTCCCACTTTGCGCTTTAAGGCAATCTCTGATTTTTCGGAAATCACCAAAGAAAAACCGGAGAAGTCTTTAATAAGAATTTTGAAGAAAAGCGGAGGCCGAAATAATAATGGCCGCATAACTTGCCGCCACCGCGGCGGTGGGCATAAACAAAGGTATCGCGTAATCGACTTTAAGCGCGATAGATTTGATACGGAGGCAGAAGTTATTGGCATAGAGTATGATCCTAATAGGTCTGCGAGAATTGCGTTAATAGAGTATCCAGACAAAGAGAGGCGTTACATAATTTGGCCAGATAAACTTTTAGTCAGCGATAAAGTTATAAGTGCGTCGGACTCCCAGGTGGATATTAAACCCGGAAACAGTATGCAGTTAAAATATATGCCCTTGGGCACGTTAGTTCATAATGTGGAGCTTGAGCCCGGTAGAGGCGGAGTTTTAGTAAGAAGTGCTGGAAGTTGGGCGCAGATTATGTCCAAGGACCAAGGATTAGCACAGTTGCAGATGCCGTCAGGAGAAATCCGGCTAGTTAAGGAAGCCTGCCGCGCTACGGTTGGCCAAATTGGTCTTATTGAGCACTCTTCATTTGTGCACGGAAAAGCTGGTAGGGTGCGTTGGCTAGGAAGGCGCCCTAAGGTTCGCGGCTCTGCGATGAATCCGATAGACCACGCTCACGGAGGTGGAGAAGGAAAAGCTGGACAAGGTAACCCTCATCCAGTTACTCCATGGGGTAAACCCACCAAGGGCGGAAAAACTAGAAAACCAAAGAAAATGAGTAGTAGATTTATTATTAAGAGGAGAAAATAAAAATGGGACGATCGTTAAGTAAAGGTCCATTCATTGAGCCGAAGTTATTACAAAGAGTGCAGAAAGCAAGGGAAACCGGAGATAGAAAGCCTATCAAAACTTGGTCACGAGTATCAGTGATTACTCCGGATTTTGTTAGTCTTAATATCGCTGTATATGACGGAAAAAAACACGTCCCTGTTTTTATAACTGAGTCAATGGTAGGACATCGCTTAGGCGAGTTTGCTCCTACAAGAATATTTAGGCAACACGGAGGAGTAAAGTCAAAGAAAGCCATAGAAAAGACGTAAATTAATAAGATGATCGCTAAAGCAGAAGCAAAATACGTGAAAATATCATCGTCTAAAGCCAAGCTTGTTGTGGACCTTATCAAAGGCATGGCTGCCAAAAAAGCCATGTCTATATTGGAAAACGTTAATAAAAAGGCAGCGTATCTTTTACAAAAAGTACTAAAATCCGCAATCAGCAATGCTAAAAATAAGGGCTACGAAGAAGATAAACTTTTTATATCCAAAATTGTCGCTAATCCCGGGCCTATGCTTAAACGGTATCGCTCAGCAACCTTTGGAAGGGCGACGACGATAAGGAAAAGGACTTCGCATCTTTTGGTCGAGCTGGATACTACGGAAAAGATTATAGAAAAGGCAAAAATAAAGTAACCAAGCACCAAGATATCCGTCAAATTCTTTGAATTTGACGAGACCTCGTCAATTTGCTATGGGCAAATTGACGGGCAATAACCAAACAATGATCAATAACCAAACTCAAATCGTCAAACAGAAAATAAGGGGTGAGTTTGATTATTGGTTATTGAGTATTGGAACTTATTTGGTTATTGGAGCTTGGTTATTGGAGGTTGGTTTTTAAGATTATGGGGCAAAAAGTTCATCCTTATGTTTTAAGGCTTGGGTTCGGAAAAGATTGGCTTTCGCGCTGGATTTCGCTAAGGAAGCGCGAGTACGCTCAGTTTTTAGAGGAAGATTTTCGTGCCAGAGAAGTTATTAAGAAAAATTACCCTCTTGGTTCAATAGCCACTATTGTTATTGAACGGGTATCACAAACTATTATACGAATAAGAATAAGAACTTCTCGGCCAGGAGTAATTATTGGTAGGCGCGGACAAGATATTGAAAGAGTAAAAAAAGAACTGGCGGATTTAACAAAAAAAGAAATTATCATTGATGTTGAGGAAGTAACCGAACCGGCCATAGAAGCGCAACTGGTAGCCGAACTCATTGCTTTTCAGATGACAAAGAGGGTAGGCTATAGGCGTGCAATGAAAAAAGCAATGCAGCAAGCCCAAGCCTTGGGTTGCGAGGGTATGAGGATAAAATGTTCTGGAAGATTAGATGGTGCAGAAATTGCCCGCAATGAAATTTATAAATACGGTAAAGTTCCGCTTCAGACATTTCGCGCAGACATAGATTACGGCGCAGGGGTTGCTAAAACTACTTACGGAACAAATGGCGTAAAAGCATGGATATATAAAGGTGAAAAAAAACTAGGCAGCTATCTTATCAGAGAACAAGATGTATCTGCGCAAGAAGGGCGGAAGTAATGTTATTTCCGGCAAGAGTCAAATATCGTAAACATCAAAGAGGTAAGCGCCGCGGCATTGCCGTAACCGGTTCTACCGTATGTTTTGGGGAATACGGTTTAAAAGCTTTAACTTGTACTTGGCTTAAAAGTAATCAATTGGAAGCGGCAAGAATTGTTTTAAGTAGGCGCCTGCACAGGGGGGGGAAACTTTGGATAAGAGTTTTTCCTGATAAATCTATCACAAAACACCCGGCAGAGGCAAGAATGGGTAAAGGAAAAGGCGAGGTGGATACATGGGTAAGCGTTATCAAAAGAGGGATGATGCTTTTTGAGATGGGCGGAGTTCCTGAAGATTACGCGCGCGCCTCCTTTAGGCTTGTTGCCTATAAATTACCTTGTAAGACAATGTTTGTAACCAGAAGGAAGTAATTTAAAAAGATATGAAAGCAAAAGATTTACGTGCCTTATCCAAAGAAGAATTAAAAGAGAAGTTAGAGGAGCTTAATAAGGAACTAATGGGACTGCAGTTTAAGCGCAGATCCGGTGTTGAAAAACCACATTTTTTTAAGCAGACCAAAAGAGATAGGGCTAGAATTTTGACAATTTCAAGGGAGAAGAAGAATGAAGCAAAATAAGGGTAAAGCAAAAACATTAGAGGGGACAGTTATCTCGGATAAAATGAAACAAACTATAGTAGTAAGGGTTACCACTAAACATGCACATCCCGTATATGGTAGATTGATTATTAGACGAAAAAAATATAAAGTACACGATGAAGAAGGCAAGGCGAAGATAGGCAATAGAGTAAAGATTGTCGAAGGCAGGCCTTATTCTAAAGAAAAACGCTTTAGATTGTTAGAGGTTATGAAATGATTTATCTTAAAACTAAATTAGATGTAGCAGACAATAGCGGAGCAAAAAGAGTTTCTTTTATCGGAGTGATCGGCAAAAAAAATAGGCCTTTTGCTAACATTGGCGATGTGATAGTCGCAAACGTCAAAAAGGCGCTGCCTAATGCTCCTATAAAAAAGGGAGAAGTGGTGAGGGCCGTAGTCGTGCGTACACACCTTCCGATTAAGAGAAAAGACGGAGTGATGATAAAGTTTGATAATAATGCTTGTGTAGTGATAGATAAACAGGGTAATCCTCGTTCAACTAGAGTATTTGGCCCGGTAGCGAGAGAATTACGAGATACATTTGGTAAGATTTTGTCGATGGCACCGGAAGTTGTCTAAAACGCAGATACACGCAAAATACAACGCAGATATTCGCAGATATTTATTTGCGTTAATCCGCGTTAGATTTGCGATAATCTGCGTTAAAAAAGTATAAAAATGAGTTTAGGAATAAAAAAAGGCGACAAAGTAGAAATTCTTGTTGGTAAAGATAAGGGCAAGAAGGGCAGGGTTTTAGAGATTATTTCTTCAAAGAAAAGTGCAATTGTTGAAGGTATAAATTTAGTAAAAAAACACTTACGCCGTCGTTCAGAAGCTGAGCCAGGCGGAATAAAGGAGATGCCCATGCCTTTACATGTTTCTAAAATAGCTTTGCTTTGTTCTGGCTGTGGCAAAGGTGTAAGATTTGGGATAAAGGAATTGGCGGACGGCACCAAGACGAGGATTTGTAAGAAATGTCATCAGGCGATTTAAAAGATAAAGAGCTAAACAAAGAAAAGTATATACCAAGGCTACTTAAGCTGTATCGGGAAGAGATTGTTTCTAAAATGCGAGAAAAGTTAGGCTATAAGAACAATTTATCCGTACCGCGGTTAACTAAAATTGTAGTCAATATGGGTGTTGGCGTGGCGATCAATGATTCTAAGCTAACGGAAAAAGCCAGCGAGGAGTTAGCCCTAATCACTGGACAAAAAGCCAAGATTTGCCGTTCGCGTAAACCTATATCAAATTTTAAGCTAAAAAAAGGCGTACCTGTGGGTTGTTGCGTAACTATGAGACGCTACAGAATGTATGAATTTTTAGATAGGCTGATTACTGCGGCAATTCCGCGTATCCGCGATTTTCGGGGGTTTGCGCCTAGTGCTTTTGATGACAAAGGCAATTATACTTTCGGCCTTACGGAACAGAATGTGTTTACGGAAGTACAGCTTGATAAGATTACGCGTACGCAAGGAATGAATATCACAATAGTCACTAGCGCCAGTAGCGACAAGGAAGCTAGAGAGCTTTTAACTTTATTTGGTTTTCCTTTTCGTAAATAATGTTAAGAGAAGCGGATTCAAACAGATGGTTGCGGATGTCGCGGATAAATACATCCGTCTGAATCCGTAACAATCCGTTTGCATCTGTTTATAAAAGGAGAATATGGCTACTACAGCTAAAATTGAAAAATGGAAAAGGGAAAGGGTTAAACCTAAATTTTCAACTCGCTATAGGAACCGTTGCCGTTTGTGCGGCAGGCCCAGAGGTTATATTCGTGATTTTGAACTCTGTCGTATTTGTTTTCGTCAGCTTGCTTGGCAAGGGGTTGTACCGGGGGTAAAAAAGGCTAGTTGGTAAACGCTAATGACCGCCAATAATATAATATCGAAAAACGCCGATGTCCGCTAATTAGCGAAAATTAGCGTTCCTAAAATTAGCGGCAATTAGCGTTATAGGAGAAAGATGGGTAGAACAGATGTAGTTGCAGATGCGTTTACGGTTATAAGAAATGCGATAATGGCTAAAAAGGATGACGCTTTGATTCCGTACTCTAGGCCACTGCTCAAAATTTGCGAAATTCTTAAGAATGAAGGGTATCTAGAGAATTTTAAGGAAATAGACTTGGGTAGTTTTAAAAAAATAAAAGTTTATTTAAAGTATTTCGGCAAAAAATGCACGCTTAGTGAAATTAAAAAAGTATCAAAGTCAGGAAGAAGAGTATACGTAAAAAAAGCAAATATTCCCTCGGTTCTGCGCGGATATGGCATAGCTTTGATCTCTACCTCAAAAGATATCCTTACAGATAAAGAAGCCAAAGAAAAAGGCGTAGGCGGAGAATTTATAGGGATGGTATGGTGATATGTCAAGAATAGGAAAGCAACCAGTAGTTTTACCTAAAGGAGTAAAGGCTAGCATAAACGCTGGCGCTATTCTCATAGAAGGTTCTAAGGGCAAACTTAGCTTAAATATTCCCTCAGGTATCAGCGTAGAATTACAGAATGACCAGGCGATAGTTAAAAGAAGCAATGACGAAAAGGAAAATAAAAGTAAACACGGCACCATCCGCGCGCTTATCAATAATATGGTCAAGGGCGTAACCGACGGCTATAAAAAAGAACTCGACATAGTTGGTACGGGATATAAAGCCATGGTCAAGGGTAATAGCCTTAACTTAAGCATGGGCTTTTCTCATCCCGTAGAAATACCTGTGCCAAAAGAATTAAAAATTACCACACCCAATCCTAATCGTGTTATCGTTGAAGGGGCAGACAAACAAAAAGTGGGTGAGTTTGCTTCTAATTTACGTAAAATTTATCCACCCGAACCATATAAAGGTAAAGGTATTCGCTACGTAGGCGAGGAAGTCAAAAAGAAATTGGGTAAAGCTCTGGCTAAATAATCTACCCAGCAGGGTGTCCTGTTGGACTAGCCAAAAATATTACGATGAAAGGGATAAATAGACAAAAACGCCATCAACGTACTACCAAGAATATGCAGGGCGGCGAAAATAAGCCCCGTCTTGTAATTTTTCGCAGCAAAAAACACATCTATGCTCAACTTGTGCGTGACGATATCCAGAAGGTAGTTGTTGGTTGTTCGACTTTAAGTAAAGATTTTAAAAGCAAGAATATGAAATCGACCAATAAGGAAGCAGCTAAAGAAGTGGGTAAGCTCATAGCTGAAAAAGCACTGAAACTAGGGATAAAAGAAGTTTGTTTTGATCGTGCCGGGTATAAATATCATGGAAGGATAGAAGCATTATCTCAAGGAGCTAGAGAAGGAGGTCTAAAATTTTGAGCGAAACAAGTACTTTGAATAAGCAGAATCAAGGAGAATTTAAGACGAGAGCTTTTATCGAAAAGGTTCTTTCTATAAATCGGGTTACCAAGGTTACCAAGGGCGGTAAAAACATGGGGTTTTCTGCGCTTGTCGTTGTTGGTGACGGAGAATCAATCGTGGGCCATGCTTTAGGCAAAGCCAATGAAGTTTCCGAAGCCATAAAAAAGGGGATAAAAAAAGCAAAGAAAAGTCTGGTAGTAGTTAATAAGAAAGAAACAACCATACCGCACCAAGTGTATGGTAAATTCGGGGCGGTAGAGATATTGCTTAAACCCGCAGCTAAAGGAACAGGCGTAATCGCTTGTTCTTCTATACGTGCTATATGCGAATGCGTCGGCATAAAGGATATACTTACTAAGATTTTAAAGAAATCCACAAATCCTATAAACGTAGTAAAGGCTACATTTGAGGCTTTGGGGAATTTAAAGAAAAAATAATTATGAATTTATCGCAGATAAGAACTAAAGTAAAACGTAAAAGTACCAAACGATTAGGAAGGGGCACGGGAAGCGGCTGGGGTAAAACCGCGGGCCGAGGTAACAAGGGGGCAGGGTCGCGAAAAGGAAAAGTGTTACCTTACATAGGCTTTGCCGGAGGAAACATTCCGTTTTTAAGAAAAATTCCCAAAAGAGGGTTTAATGCTTTAAATCACAAAGAATATCAAGTCGTTAATCTCGGTGATATCCAAGATAAAATAAAAGACGTAACAGAGGTAGACCCAAAAACCTTGGAAGTTTTTCATCTTATAAGAGACGCAAATAAACCAGTAAAAGTTTTGGCAAACATAAAAGGAAAACTGTCTTTAAAAGCAATTTTTAAAGTAGACAGTTTTTCTGTTAAGGCAAAAGAACTCATAGAGGCAGCAGGAGGAAAGATAGAGTGTTTAGCGCGATAAGCAATATTTTTAGGATAGAAGAGCTAAAGAAAAAAATTTTGATAACCCTGTCTTTGATTATTGTTTATAGAATAGGTTGCTTTGTTCCTACCCCAGGCATAAATACCTTTGCGCTTAACCAATTTTTTGAGAATCTAGCAAAAACACAAGGCCAAACTCTTCTAGGGATGCTTGGGCTTTTTACTGGAGGAGCGCTAGACCGGTTAAGTATATTCGCGCTTGGGGTTATGCCGTATATCTCAAGCTCCATTATTATGCAGCTACTTACAGCTGTTATTCCGGCCCTAGAGCGTATTGCCAAGGAAGGTAAAGCCGGCTATGAGAAAATCAACCAGTATACCAGATACTTAACTTTCTTTTTATGTGTTGTGCAAGGGTTATTTTTGGCGATTTGGCTTGAGAATCCGAATAATTTTAAAGGTATTGATATGGTTTTTAATCACGGCATACTTTTTAAATTCACTACCGTGATTACTTTAACCTGTGGAACCATTTTTATTATGTGGCTGGGAGAACAAATCCAAGAAAGAGGAGTAGGGAATGGCGTTTCTCTCATTATTATGGCAAGTATAATTTCGCGCATCCCCTCTTCTTTATATCAATTATATCTTCTTTATTCTCCATTTGACCAGTCTAAGCGCCAAATACAAACTATTACTTTAATAATACTCTTAGCATTATGGATTTTGGTGGTAGTGGCAGTGATACTTTTTACGCAAGCGCAAAGAAGAATTCCGGTTCAATACGGTAAGCGTGTAGTCGGAAGACGTGTCTATGGAGGACAGAGTACGTATTTGCCTATACGCGTTGATATGGCAGGTGTAATTGCGATAATCTTTGCCCAGAGCGTTATTCTTTTTCCTGCTACCATAGCAACGTTTTTACCTCATAAATATAAATTTGTTGCGTTTCTGCAGACTATGCTTGGGGAAAGAGGCTTTTGGTATAATGCCATATTCGTAATGCTAATTTTTTTCTTTATGTATTTTTATACGGCAATAGTATTCAATCCCCTAGAGATATCTAACAATTTAAAAAAATATGGTGGTTTTATTCCTGGAATAAGGCCGGGAAGAACTACCGGTGAATATTTAGATTTTGTAGCAACGCGGATAGTTTTTGTAGGCGCTTTTTATATATGCTTAATTGCGATATTTCCCAATATCATTATGCATATATTTAATGTGCCTTCATACGCGTTAGCATCATTTTTTGGAGGAACGACAATCTTGATTGTGGTGGGAGTTATTTTAGATACAATGAAGCAGGTAGAAGGTCAACTTTTAGTTCGCCACTACGAAGGTTTTATCAAAGGCAGTTCTTTGAGAGCAAGAAGATGAACCCCGTTAGACCTTATACAAAAGAAAGGTTAGTTTTAGCAAGACAAATGTTTTTTATCAAAATGCGGGAGGTCTAACGGGGTGAAGCTTATACTTTTCGGAGCACCTGGTTCGGGCAAAGGCACTCAAGCGATAGTTTTAAGCGAGCATTTAGGCTTAAAAAGAATATCGCTTGGAGACATTTTTCGTGAAGAGGTAAAAAAAGATTCGTCCTTAGGTCAAGAGGTAAAAAACTATATGGAAAAAGGCGTGCTTGTTCCAGATAATGTAGTTTCAAAAGTTATAGAGAAGTACATCAATACTGAGAATTTCATTCTTGATGGTTATCCGAGAAACTTAAGCCAAGCAAAAACATTGGAAAGTACCCTAAAGAAAAAAGGTAAAGATATTGACGTATTCATCTATCTTGAAATTGACGAAAAAACCATAGTAGAGAGGCTTTCTCAAAGAAGAGTTTGCAAGAGTTGTGGGGCAAATTATCATCTGAAAAATATGCCGCCAAAAAAAGACAGTATATGCAATAGCTGTGGGCATGAGCTTATCCAGCGTAAAGATGATACTTCAGAGGTTATAAAGAAGCGCTGGGAAGTATTTTTAAGCGAAAACAAAGGCTTGCTCGATTTTTACAAGAATAATAATAAACTAATATGCGTTGACGGCAGAGGAAATAAAGACGAAGTATTGGCTAGGATACAAGATAAGCTATCATGAATGATGGGCTAAGTGGCCAGGATATAGCAGCGATGACAGAAGCAGGAAAAGTAGCAGCAAGTATTTTAAAGAGATTAGGTAAAATTATAGCGCCAGGAATGGCCACAAAAGATATAGAGAATAGTTTTGATATGTATCTTAGTCAGTATCCGGGAATGGAATCTGCATTCAAGGGGTTTATGGGTTATCCCGCATCATTATGCGTTTCAATTAACGAAGAGGTTATCCATGGTATTCCGTCTTCCGCGAGGATTATCAAAGACGGCGATAGTGTGAGTATCGACCTTGGAATTAAATACAAGGGCATATTTGTGGATACTGCTCATACCTATCTTGTGGGCAAAGCTTCAAGGTTAGCAAGAAAACTGGTAAAAGCGACACTAAGGGCGCTTCATGAAGGGATTAAAAAGGCAAAGGTAGGAGCGCGAGTGGGAGACATTAGTTTTACTATTCAGAATTTTATAGAAAACAGAGGGTTTTCTGTTATAAGAAAGTTTGTTGGGCATGGTATTGGTAAGAGGCTTCATGAGGTTCCGGAAATTCCTAACTTTGGCAAAATGGGTGA
Organism: Candidatus Omnitrophota bacterium; assembly: GCA_030692055.1. Next base: position 24,580 of record JAUYCY010000132.1, read on the forward strand.
AGGTCAAGAGCTTTGTGAGGGAATGGCTATTGCGATTGAGCCGATGGTATCTAGCGGCGGGTTTGAAGTAGAGATCGCCAATGATGGCTGGACCGCCAGGACAAAAGACCGTTCACTGTCTGCTCATTTTGAGCATACCGTGTTAATAACTGATACAGGCCCGTTTATTTTAACTCGTCTATGAGCAAAGAAGAACTAATAGAAGTTGAGGGTGAAATAGTAGAGGCATTGCCTAATGCGATGTTTAGAGTAAAGTTAGACAATGGTCATATTGTGCTTACGCATGTTTCTGGGAAAATGCGTATGCATTTTATCAGAATTCTTCCTGGTGATAAGGTTAAGGTTGAGCTTTCACCATACGATTTGAACAGAGGAAGAATAACGTATCGATATAAATAGCGCATAGCGTACAGAAGAGGACGTAGGCTAATAATAAATTTGAAACTGCTATGAAAGTAAGAAGTTCAGTTAGAAGAATTTGCGAGAGATGTAAGATCGTAAAACGAAAAGGCGTGGTAAGGGTTATTTGTAAGAATGTTAAACATAAACAGAGACAAGGATAGTTCTTAAAATAACCAAGCTCCAAGATACAATAACCAAACAATGGCCAATAATCAAATTCCACTAACCAAACGAAAATTAAATAGGCTGTTTGGTGATTGGTTATTGGGTATTGGAATTTGTTTGTATCTTGTTTCTTGGTTATTGGAAATTTAAGATAAGGAGAAAAGATGCCAAGACTTTTAGGTGTAGATATTCCAAAAGATAAAAAGATAAAAATTGCCTTACGTTATATTTATGGTATCGGGCCAACGAATGCCCTCATTGTTCTTGCAAACACCGGAATAGATCCAGAAAGGAAAGCAGCTACCTTGACAGATGAGGAGATTTCTCGAATGGTTTCGTATATCCAGGGACGTTATAAAACCGAAGGTGAATTAAAAAGAGAAATCTCACAAAATATTCGCCGGCTCATCGATATTGGCAGCTACCGAGGTTCTCGGCATAAAAAAGGTCTACCGGTAAGGGGGCAGCGTACACGTTGTAATGCACGTTCCAGAAAAGGTCCTCGTCCCAGAGTCGGAGGAATTAAGAAGAAAGAGGTATCCAAGAGAATTTAGTTACAAAGGGTAAGGAGAAATATGGCACAAAAGAAAAGAGAAAGAAAAAAGAAGATTCATTTAACTTCCAACGTAGGGATTGCGCATATTAAATCAACATTTAATAATACCATTATTACTATTACTGATGCCCAAGGAAATGTGTTAGTTTGGGCTTCAGCTGGCACTGTCGGATTTAAGGGTACGAAAAAATCAACACCTTATGCAGCGCAAATCGCGTCTTTAGATGCGGCTAAAAAAGCAAAAGAGATAGGATTAACTGATGTTGAAGTTTTAGTGAAAGGGCCTGGGCCAGGTAGAGAAGCGGCAATACGCTCTATACAGGCCGCCGGGTTAAATGTCAAGAAAGTAAAAGATGTTACACCTTCACCGCATAATGGTTGTAGGCCCAGGAAAAAAAGACGAGTATAATTGGAAAAATAACCAAGTTCCAAGTAACAATAACCAAAAAATGACCAATAACCAAATTCAAATAACCAAACAAAAATCAACAAAAGAGTTTGATTGTTGGTTATTGAATATTGGAATTTGTTTGGAGATTGCCCGCCTTACCGAGCAAGGCGAGGCAGGTATCTTGTTTGTCGGTATTTAATAAAACATAATAAGAAGAGGTTGAAATGGGAAGAGATTTAGGCGCAAAGTGTAGATTATGTAGAAGAGAGGGGATGAAGCTATTTTTGAAAGGAAAAAGGTGCTCTAGCGAAAAGTGTGCTGTTGCCAGAAGAACAGCTCCGCCAGGTATGCATACAAGAATTTTTTCTAAGAAGCCTTCTTATTATGCATTGCAGCTTAGGGAAAAGCAAAGGGTAAAGAGAATGTATGGGATGTTAGAGCGTCAATTCAGGAGATTCTTTAGTATAGCAACCAAAGCCAAAGGCGTTACCGGAAGGGCATTAATTCAGCTTTTAGAAAGAAGGCTTGATAACGTGATTTACCGTGCGCTTTTTGCTTTTTCTCGTAATCACGCTAGGCAGCTTGTTCAGCACGGATTTATTTTTATTGGAGGTAAACGCGTAAATATACCATCCTTTATCATAGAGGAGGGAGATTCAATAGAAATAAAAGCTAAGGATAGTTTTAAGAAATTATTAAAAGAAATCAGTGAGATAAATGCGAAAGAAAGAAGCGTAGCTTCTTGGCTTACAGTCGATAGCGACAACTTAACGATTAAAATCAATCGTTTGCCAGAAAAAGAAGATATTGCTTTGCCTATTAACGAGCAATTAATTGTTGAGCTTTATTCTAAATAAAATGAAGCCTCCCGACGTTATGTCGGGATTGGCTGAATTTTACCCCACACCCAGATAACTCGGTGTGGCGAGTAAGCTCAATAAAAAAATAGGATAGTAAACTTCATATCGCAAGGTAGTAAGATGAACTACTGGGTGTGGGGTTCAATTCGTAGACACTTTGTTATGATACTTGACATTTTCTAATGTCAAGTATCATCTACTCATTGAAGGAGGTAAAAAGATGGGAATAACCTGGCGAGATTTTCAGTTTCCCAAACGAATAATTATCGAACAAGAAACATATACCCCTAATTACGGAAGATTCGTCGCTGAGCCTCTTGAGAGGGGCTATGCTGTGACTATGGGCAATGCTTTAAGGAGAGTGCTTCTTTCTTCTATCGAAGGCGCAGCGGTAACTAGCGTAAAAATGGAAGGGGTATCCCATGAATTTTCTACTATAGACGGCGTGCTAGAAGACGTTCCGGAAATTATTCTTAATATAAAAAATATAGCGTTGCGGTCTTACTCCAAAGCCCCTAAAAAAATTTATATAAAGGCAGAAGGAATAAAAGAGATAAAAGCCAGCGATGTCACTACCGATGAAACTATAGAAGTTATCAATCCCGACCAACACATTGCTACTCTTACTTCTAAAAAGGCAAAGTTCGAAATTGAAATGGAAGTAGGTAGAGGTAGAGGTTTTGTTATGGCAGAGGCTAATAAACGAGAAGATATGCCAATAGGGGTTATTCCTATAGATTCTATTTTTACCCCCGTAAAAAAAGTCACTTTTAAAATCGAAAATACACGGGTAGGCAAGCGTACCGACTACGATAAACTTATTTTAGATATTTTTACTAACGCAAGCATTGAACCAAAAGAGGCCATCATATATGCTGCGAAAGTTTTAAGCAAACATCTGGAACTATTCTTTACTTTAGGGGAGATTCCTGAAGAAGAAACCGAAGAACTAGCGCCAGAGGAAGTCGCGCTTTATGAGAAATTAAAGATTCCTATCACAGAGCTAGAGTTGTCAGTACGTAGCGCTAATTGCCTTAGAGAAGCAAATATAAAGGCGTTGGCGGATTTAGTTGAAAAAACTGAGACAGAGATACTTTCCTATAGAAATTTTGGTAAAAAGTCTTTAACCGAGGTAGTTAATTTACTCAAAACTATGGGGCTATCGCTAGGAATTAAAGTAGATAGGAAAAAGTTGGAAATCGTATGAGACACAGAAAAAAAAGTGAAAAATTTTCTCGTTCACGTGCGCAGCGCAAGGCTTTGGTAAGATCGTTGCTGCGTGCGCTTTTTATTTACGAGAGAATAACTACAACTGAGTCTAAAGCAAAAGGGATAAGGCATTGGGCTGAGAGGTTAATTAACTGGGCAAAAAACGATACCTTGCACCATAGGCGCCTTGCTTATCGATTTCTTTGCGACCACAATTTGACAAAAAGGCTTTTTGAAGTAATAGGCCCGCGTTTTAAAAATATACAGGGAGGCTACACCCGAGTGCTTGATTTAGGATATCGTCAAGGAGACGGAGGAAAAATCTCTATTTTCGAACTAACGAAGCTAGAAAAGAAAGAAAAAAAGCATAGAGAAAAGAAAGATAAAGAAAAAAAGCAAGAAATTGAAGGATCACGCCACGAATATCAAGAGCATAAAGAAGCAAAACACGCCCCTAAAAAAGAACAGCCAAAGAAGGGATTGCTTTCCGGGATGAAGGGGATCTTTAAGAAGGAAAGAGACTCTTTGTAAAAAGTACTCATCAAAAATCCCTTCGGGCTTTTTGTCCTGTAAAAAGACCGAAGGGCAGGAAACCACGGCCATGGCCGTGGAGGAATGAAGATAAAGCCCCTTGGGCGTCGAGCGAAGCTCGAAAGAATAGAGAACCACGGGCTTGCCCGTG
>JAUYCY010000152.1 GCA_030692055.1 Candidatus Omnitrophota bacterium
CACGGGCAAGCCCGTGGTTCTCTATTCTTTCGAGCTTCGCTCGACGCCCAAGGGGCTTTATCTTCATTCCTCCACGGCCATGGCCGTGGTTTCCTGCCCTTCGGTCTTTTTACAGGACAAAAAGCCCGAAGGGATTTTTGAATGAAACCTTTGCCTACAGCCTTATATTACATAGGTTTCCCCACTTCTTGGGAATCTTTTTCTACCTTAAATCTCATAGTATTAAGTTCTTGCGGTGGCCTAGATTTCCAACGCCGGTGAATCCAGCTCCACTGACAAGGGAATTTTCTAACCCAGTCTTCGATAAAACGGCTGAATTTTATAGTGTTTAGAAGCGTTGCTTCATCTTTATCGCTGGTTACGACAAGCTCTTCCTGCGGAAAAATTCTCACACAATGTTTGGCTTTAGCTTCCCTACATATATATGCCGGGACAATGACGGCTTTCGTTCGAAAAGCAAGCGTGATTGGCCCTATGGGCGTAGCGGCCAATTTACCAAAGAATTTTACCCAAACACCGCTTGTGCCAAAATTCTGGTCCATTTGCATTATTACAATTTCGTTATCTCGTAAAGCCTCTATAATTCTGCCTACGCACTCCTTACGAGGATAAGAAAAAATTGTCTTAACCCCCGCGTTCGTCCTTAAATTGTGCAGGTATCCGCCGACTCGCATATCTCGCATGGGCCGTGTAACGAAATTTACCGAGTATCCTTCTTTTGCCAACTTTAAACTCATTAGGGGAAAGTTTCCTATATGAGCAGTAATTATAATTATTCCTCGTTTACTTTCTAAGGCGCGATCTAAATATTCTCTACCTTCTACGCGAATATTCTTTAATCCTTGCGGCTTTTCTAAAAGATATAGCAACTCAAAAGAACTCTGTGCCATAAAAATAAAAAAATCACGGGTAATCTTTTTTTTCTCCTTGAGAGAAATTTTAGGAAAAGCTATTCCAAGGCCCTCAACGGCAATTCTGCGATGAGGAATAACTATGCAATAAGCAATACCACCTAATACTTTTCCTAAAAAGTAACTCCAGCCCAGCGAAAAGCTTCCGTTTAAAAAAGTAAAAATTCTCAAAAAAAACCAAGCTATGTTTCTACTTAGAATTTTCTTCTTTTCTTTATTCATAACTTATACAAAAAGAAACCAGTTGCCAGAAACCAGTAACCAGAAAAAATGTTTAAGTATACTCTATGGAAACTGTTCTGGTATCTGGGAACTGGTATCTGGTTACCGTACTAAAGTTTATAGCCAATCTTTCTCAAAAGATCTTTGCGCCACTTAACATCTTCTTCTTTCTCGACACCTTTTGGCGCAAAACCATCAATTACCCCCAATATCCCTCTGCCCTGCTGGGTCTCGGCGACGATAATCTCTACGGCATTTGCCGTTGCGCAGAATATCCGGCAAACCTCAGGGACATTTTTTACTTGATTTAAAATATTTACAGGATAGGCATCTTTTAAAATGATAAAAAAACTATGACCGCATCCGACATGCAATGCATTATCAATGGCTATTTTTTTTAAAGCGCCATCGTTACCTTCTGCCCTTACCAAGCATTTACCTGAAGACTCACAAAATGCAAGACCGAATTTTGCTTGAGGCGCTGTCCCTACAATAACTTCATAAATATCCTCAACTGTTTTGATAAAATGAGATTGTCCAATAATTATATTAAGCTCATCGGGCTTGTTTACTTTTACTAATTCAAGCTTTACCGTCATTTTTTACCTCCAATGAGCGCACAATTTATGGCAGCTTATTTAGCGAACATAAGTTGTTTGCGCGAATTGAACCCCACACCCAGCGGTTACATTTCACGCCCCTAAGGCATAAGGTTTACCATATTTATTTTCAAAAATACAAATACTCCGCACCCTTCTCTCTGGGTGTGGGGTCTCCGCCACCTTCAAAATATTTATTAAGGCGGATCCGCCTTGGGCGGAAAATTCAGCTACGCACCTTTTCTTCACCTTTGGGTTTGAAAAGTTGCTGCTTCATTTAATCTCCTTTTCATAAGGTTCGATATGGATATTAACCTTAGAAAAACCGAGCCTTTTTTTAAGCAAAGTCAAAAGACGGTGAGAAATCGCATGCGATTCGTCTAGGGGTATTTTTTTATCTAGCAGGAGATGAAAACTAAGAACATCTATACCCTCTGTAGTAATAATTTCTATTCCATGAAAACCTTTCACGTTTTTATTCTTTGCTAAAAACATATCAAGTGTTTTTTCAATTCTTACTTTCTCGCGTAATGCCGCCTCTTTTTTTAAATCAACATGCACAATGCATCTACCCAAATCTTCATTATAAATCTTTTTCTCAATGCTATCGGCAACGCTATGGGCTTGTTCTAAGGTAAGTGCCGGGCTAATCTCTATGTGCAAGGAAACAATCCTATTTTTGCCATAGGAATGAATTTCTATATCATGGACACCAGCTACGAATTGAAAAGAAGAAGCGATAACTTTCACTTTCTCGTAAACCTGGTCCGGCGCGCGTTTGCCTATAAGATTATCAACAAATTCTTTGCCCATTTTAAACGACCAATAGATAATAAGAAATGCTATCAATAATCCCAAAATAGAATCAACATAAATAAATCCTCTTTTAACAAAAAATAATCCAAAAGCAACAATAAAGGTAGTGATGAAATCTGTATAATGATGAAACGCATCCGCTGCTAGAATATCGCTCGACGCCTTCTTAGAAGCTCTCTGGGTAATAAAACCAAGAAAAAATTTTATTATCGATATTGAAATCATCGTGCCGATGATGAAAAAGTTAACATTCACAATCTTTGGATGTAGGAACCTCAAGAAAGATTCTTTTAAAAAACTAAGTCCTATAAGGAAAAGAAAAAGGGAAACAATAATTCCACCCACATCTTCTACCCTCCCATGGCCAAAGGGGTGGTCACTGTCTGCCGGTTTCTTACTTAAATGTAAACTAAACACAACTACACCCGTAGCGATTATGTCTCTCAGACTATCAACGGCATCAGTTAAAATAGAAATGCTTTTTGATTGAAAACCAAAGATAAACTGGATAACAGAAAGAACGAAATTAACCCCTATACTAAGCCACGCAACCCTTAGAGACAATAAGTGATAGTTGTCTTGATTTTGTTTCATCCGAGATTTTGCATTAGGCTGTTATAGTAATCGATAACATTTTGTGAGATAAGAGATTATCATACATTCGCAAGGTAAGAAAAAGTAAAGCTTTTTGCGAAATGAAGCTCCGCGGGTTTACACCCGCGGTATCTACAAATTCTTCGGCGAAATCCGCCGAAGCAGACCCGCCTTCGCCCAGGTTACGGCGGGTTATCCGCTTCGCATTCATCCACAGTTTTACAGCCGTCGTCTTCTGCGTAGGCGGATAAAATGTTTTCTCTACTGCGAAATGCTTATATTCTCAAATCTTGGTTCAATGGTGGACCCAATGAGTGCGCCTGCGGCGCTCTTTGCTCGCGCAAAGCGCAGGCAAAGATTGGGTTCATTTTCGCATAAGACAAACAAATAATATTAAACCACAAAATAAAGGAAATATCTCTTGCCAATTATTATACAAACTTCTTTTAAGATTTAAAGGTAAATTAAAATTTATAGTATCTTCAAAAAATACCTGTTTGCCATTATTTCGTAAGGTATTTATCTCGCCCTTAAATGAGACCCAGCCACTTATACCTGTATTAGCACAGCGTGCAATAGAAATTCTATTCTCTATTGCCCTAAATGTCATAATTGCTAAATGCTGGCTCGCTTCGGGTTCCCCCCTAAACCAGGAATCATCGGTAATATTTATCAGAAAATCGCTTGCCTTGGCGAAACGAGAAACAAATAAAGGAAAAATATCCTCGAAACAAATAAGTACAGAAAATTTCTTGTCTTTATAGGAAAAAATCTTATATTCCCTACCTCTTGTCATATCCCCTATACAATTGAGTACAGGTATAAAAGATAAATATTCTCTTAGTGGCACATATTCGCCAAAAGGAACAATTTTAATTTTTCTGTAAATATCGACCGTTGAACTTTCTTTAGCTAGCAGCAATGCGGTATTGTAAAATCTATCGCCTTCTAGCTTTACCGCTCCGATAAGAATATCTTTGCTCGAATCTGCGGCAAAATGTTTTAGTTCTTCAAAGGCATCTTCATTCCTAATCTCAGGCCAAGCCGCTTCCGGATAAATAACCAAAGATTTTTCGTTTGCTTGCTTACTTAAAAACTTTAATTTTTCTATAATTAGTGGCCTTAATTCTATATTTTGCTTTGTCTCTTGAGAAATATTAGGTTGCACCAAAGAAAGAGCTATGGAATCTGTTTCTTTTAAATTATGTAGCCTATGGAAAGAGTAAAGAAAACAGGATAAAATTACCAGAAAAATAAAAATAGCTTTCTTCGCTAACCATTTTCTTTCGGCATAGGAACCCATAAAATAAGTTATTCTTTTAATAACTTTAGAGATTAACTCTATTTTGGTTGCCGCAAAAAACTTTGGATAATAGTTTTTTAACTGTGCCTTTGGCAGAGCAAAGTTTCTTGTAGCAAAGATTTCATATATAAAAACATTGACCATAACAATGATAAATGATAAAAATTTTACTCCGAATAAATCTGCTATCTGAATAAGGTAGAAGTTTTTATACTGAGAGTAACCTAAATTTGCCCAACTAAAACCACACCAGATATTTTCTTTAGTTAATTCCAGTAGAACCCAAAGGGCAGGAATTGTAATTAAAGCGCGCGGCTTATTTAGAAAATATCTGCCTATAATAAAAAATAATATGGGATAAAAAGAAAGATAAAGTAAAAACACTACCAGGCCTAAAACTGTAACATTACCAACCCAAAAAAACGCAACTAAAAAATAAGAAAAGCCGAAAACAAAACTCTGCCGCAATCCTTCCTTAATTCTACTTTTCTTTAATATGTACAGTAAAGGAACTAAAGAAAACCAAACAAAAAAAGAAAGTACAGGCGTATCAAAACTTAAACCGGTTAATATGCCGCTGATAATCGCTAAAAACAACTTAATCATTTTATTTTGCTGCAAGCAGCGGGCTGCCTGCGTGTACAACTTCACAATTACGGTAACAGTTTAAGGGTTACGGTTACGCCCATTCGACTTCGCTCAGGGCGTCCTGAGCCTGTCGAAGGACGATGCCCGCTTCATCTTAAGGTTACGTCGTGCGTCTATCGGTTGCGCTGCTTCCCGCATGCGCTTCGTTCTGCGGGATCCCGCCGAGATAAAATCGTAGGCGGGACGTTTCGTCTATGGTCAAACGTCTTACATTTAACGCAACCGTGACGAGCCGCGCAACCTTTAACCGTTAAACGTAACCGATACGGGCTTCGTAGCCTTTGCCGTTACCGAAATACTAACGTATTACACGACAGGCAGGTAGCCTGCAGTACGTGGCCTATTTTCCACAACATTTCTTGTATTTTCTTTTGCTGCCACAAGGACAAGGTTCGTTTCTTCCTACTTTTTTTGTAGTCTGCTGTTGGGCGGGTTTAGTCTGAACTTTTGCTGGCTCTTGCTCTTTTTGCAGAGGTTGATATTGCGAGTGAATATAGCTTTTCGGGGCTTGTTCAAAAACACCTGTTATCTCTTCTGGAACAGCTATCTTAGCCTTAAAAACAGTATCTACAATACTTTCTTTTATTGAATCAATAGTTTCCGCAAAGGCAGCGTAAGATTCTTTTTGATATTCCACTAAAGGTTCGGCTTGCCCATAACCTCTCAGATGGATACCTTCTTTTAAAGAATCCATAATAAGTAAGTGTTCTTTCCAGCGTGAATCCACAACCCATAATGAGGCTGCCCGTTCCATAGCACGCATTCGGTCTTTGCCAATTTTTTCGTCTTTAGCCTGCTGGGACTTTTTTACTTCTTTCTTAATAAAATCTGTCACCTCTTCTAAGCTTAGCCGGCCGAGCGTCTGAGAGGGAACCTCTAAATCGAATTTTAACTTTAACCAGTGCGTCAGGCCCAATATATTTTTCTCATCCTGAAAATAAAATGGCATATTTTTTTCTATCACCTCATCCGCCATCTCAAAAATTTCTTCCCTAATACTTTCTTTTTCTAAAATTTCTCTTCTTTGCTGATAAATAACTTCTCTTTGTTTATTCATTACATTATCATATTCTAAAAGCTGTTTTCTTATTTCGAAGTTGTGCGCTTCTACCCTTTTCTGTGCAACTTCCAAGGAATGATTGATGAGGCTGTGTTCTATGGGTTGATCTTCCGGAAATCCGAATTTTTCCATAAAGAAATAAATTCTTTCTGAACCAAAAAGCCGCATTAAATCGTCTTCAAGGGAAACATAAAAACGCGATGAACCAGGGTCACCTTGGCGTCCTGAACGGCCGCGTAACTGGTTATCAATACGCCGGGCTTCATGACGCTGGGTACCTATCATGTGTAAACCTCCCAATCGAACTACCTCTTTGTGCTCTTTGTCAAATTTATCCCTATACTGCTGGTAAAGTTTTTCGTATTCCTCTTTGTAACGCGGGTCTTCAGGCATAATTTCATTTTTTTTCAAAAGGTCTTTAGCGAAATAATCAATATTTCCGCCTAAAATAATATCCGTTCCTCTTCCTGCCATATTTGTTGCGATAGTTACCTGGCCGAGACTACCTGCCTGTGCGACAATCTGCGCTTCTCTTTCGTGATATTTGGCGTTTAATACATTGTGGGTAATACCTTTTTTACCAAGAAGGAAAGAAAGAATCTCTGAATCCTCAATAGAGATTGTTCCCACCAGAACCGGCCTTTTTACTTTATAGAGCTCTTCAATTTCCTGTATTACAGCTTCAAATTTTCCTTTTTTGGTTTTATAAATTCTGTCCGTATTATTTGTCCTTATTAACACTCTGTTTGTAGGAATAACTACTGTATCTAAATTATAAATGTGCTTAAACTCGTTTGCCTCAGTATAGGCAGTTCCAGTCATTCCTGCTAATTTTTTATACATTCTGAAATAGTTTTGTAAGGTGATAGTGGCAAGCGTCTGTGTTTCTTCCTGTATTTTTAAGCCCTCTTTTGCTTCTATTGCCTGATGCAAACCGTCAGACCAACGCCTTCCCGGCATAAGCCGGCCGGTAAATTCATCAACTATCAAAACTTTGCCATCCTTTACAATATATTCTTTGTCGCTATGAAAGAGATTGTGCGCCCGCAACGCCTGGGTTAAGTAATGAGTCCAAGGGTTAGAAAACTTATCTGGTGCTTCCTCAAGACTACCTACACTTAGAATTCTCTCACATTTTCTTTCACCATTAGGAAGAAAGTAAGCGTTGTGATTCTTCTCTTCGATTACTGCATCGTAATTTCTTTCTAATTCCTCAGGAGAAACCCTCACTTCGCTGCCGTCTGCATTTTTAATAGTAATGGTACCGTCTTTATTGTCAAAGCTCTGGATAACAAACTTGGTTTTAAGCTGCCCAACGGCCTTATCGGCAAGATAATACTTTTCTGTAGATAACTCCGCGGGGCCGGAAATAATCAAAGGGGTTCTTGCTTCATCTACAAGGATAGAGTCAACTTCGTCAACTATAGCATAGAAATGGCCTCGTTGCACCATGTCGCTTGCCGCCGTTACCATATTGTCTCGAAGATAATCGAAACCAAACTCGTTATTGGTGCCGTAGGTTATATCGCAACCATAAGCAAGACGACGCTGGTCGTTGCCCATTTCCTGTTGTATCACTCCTACAGAAAAACCTAAAAATTCATAAATTGGCCCCATCCACTCTCTATCCCTTCTAGCAAGGTAATCATTGACGGTTACTATATGTACGCCTTTACAGCTGAGGGCGTTCAATGAAGCGGCTAAAGTAGCGACGAGAGTTTTACCTTCTCCTGTTGCCATTTCAGCAATTTTATTTGTGTGTAAAACTAAGCCTCCTAAAATTTGTACATCAAAGTGGCGCATCCTCACCGTTCTTCTGGCTGCCTCCCTCACAAGAGCAAAATAAAAAGGCAGTATTTCATCAAAAATACTATCCACCACATCTTTGTATTCATCTTCGGCAATATTGCTGGTTTTGCTTCTAATTAAATTCCTAAACTCTTGGGTCTTCTCCTTAAAAAAATTATCCGGTTTGGTTTGAAGCTCGGATTCAAAAGAGTTGACCTTACTAACGATACGACTCAAAACAGTAATTTCTTTTAAGGAGGGCGTAGGAATTTCTTTGTGCAAAGAAATGTTGACTCTCGGCCTTAAGGAATTAATTTTATTTTGATCGCTGTTAATAAAAAAATCTTTTAACATCGGCTGTACCTTAAATAGGCATAAATAAAATCATCAATTTTACCATCTAAAACCCCCCAGGCATCGTGCGCCTCGTAATCCGTGCGGTGATCTTTTACTAAAAGGTAGGGATATAACACATAGGAACGAATTTGCGAACCCCACTCTATTTTGCGTTTTATACCGGAAATCTTATTCAGATTTTTCTTCTTTTCTTCCTCTCGTATTTCGTAAAGTTTTGCCTTTAAGACGCTCATGGCGACCTGTTTATTCTGATGCTGCGAACGCTCGTTGCGACAACCCACCACAATTCCGCTAGGCAGATGCCTAATGCGCACCGCTGATTCTGTCTTGTTGACGTGTTGGCCGCCGGCTCCGGAAGAACGGCAAGTTTCTACTTCCAAATCTTCGGGTTTTATCTCTATATCGATATCTTCTTTTATTTCCGGCAGTATATCCACAGAGGCAAAAGAAGTATGGCGCCTCTTGTTAGCGTCAAAAGGAGAAATACGCACCAGGCGGTGTACGCCCCGCTCCGATTTAAGCATCCCGTACGCACGCAAACCCTCTATGCGAAACATAATATTTTTTATACCTGCTTCTTCGCCTCTTACCTCTTCTAAGATGCTAATCTTAAATTTTTTCTCTTGGGCCCAACGAAAATACATACGAAAAAGCATATTCACCCAATCGCAGGCCTCTGTGCCTCCCGCACCTGCATTTATTTCTAAAATAGCGTTGGCATTGTCAAACCGTTCACAAAAAAGAACCTTTAATTTTAGTTTCTCTAATTTCTCTTCAAATTTATTTACTTCTTTTACTAGATCTTTTTCATACGAACTATCAGCGATAGGAATAAATTCCTTTAATTCTTTTAGTTTATTATACAAAACATCCCAATCGTCAACGTCACTTTTGACGCCTTTAAATTCATCCACTATCAAAGATGCCTCCTTCTGGTTTTGCCAAAAATTTGACTCAGACATTTTCATCTGTAATTTATGGATGTTGTTTTTTTTATCGTCGATCTTAAGAAGCTCCTTTAAACTTTTCAGCTCTTCCTCTAAAGCTTCTATTTTATTTTTGATTTCTTCCATGTCATGCCTCAGGCTATAGCCTACCTGCCAATAGACAAAGCTACAGGATATTTATCTGAAATTTTTAAAATAAATATGGCTACCCAACAGGGTGCCCTGCTGGGCTAGGCGGCTTGGGGCCATTTACCCCGTTAGAAAGAAAGTCCCGCCCACAGGGCGGAGTGAGAAACATATCGCGAGGGTAGGGTTTAAAGCCCCACCCGAGCTTTCTAACGGGGTTTACTACATTAGTCCTTTATTGCGTAATTCCAGTTCTAACTCCTCTTTTTTATCTGCGTAATCTAAGGCGACTTCCGGAGTAACTTCCTTTCTTTCTACTAACTCAAAAAGGCATTGATGAAAACTTTTCATGCCATAGACATCTCCTGTAGAAATAAATTTAGACAACTCACTTACCTTGTTTTCTCTTAGGAGACGAGCTACAGAAGGGCTTAGCACCATTGTTTCGTATGCAGGAATTAAACCTTTGCCGCTGGCGCGAGGAAGTAACCTCTGGGAAAGCACTCCTTTAAGAAGAAACGATAATTGGTCTAAAATAAGGCTGTGCTGATGAGGTGGAAAAAAATTTATTATTCTCTCAACCGTAGAAGCTGCGTTGACCGTGTGTAAGGTCGATAGGACTAAAACCCCTGTTTCCGCAGCGGTTAAAGCGGCATGGCAAGTTTCTGCATCGCGAATAGTGCCGATATAGATAACATCTGGGGAATGAACGGTAAATTGCCGAAGAGCATCTCGATAACTGGCCACATCAACACCTATCTCACGCTGATTTATAATTGATTTCTTGTCCTCAAACGTAAATTCAATCGGTTCCTCAACGGTAAGGATGTGGCGGCCGAAATTTTTATTGATATGCTCAATCATACTGGCAATGGTAGTTGATTTTCCGCTTCCCGTAATACCAGTAAGAAGGATCATACCGCGGCGCTCGCGGCAGAACTTTTGTAAAACCGCACTAGGTAGGTTAAGCTTGTCAAATGTCGGAATTCTTAAGTCAATTTTTCTCACTACCAACGAAGGCGTGTTTCTTTGATAAAATACTCCGACGCGGAAACGCCAAAAATCTCTGTACCAAATAGTAAACTCGCAACCCCTGCGTGTTTTTAAATTTTCTTTATCTTGCTCTTTGGTAATATCTCTTATAATGTCTTCTACGTCTTCAATGCTAAAGGCCTCTTCATCAATAACCTCTATCACAGAACTTACTCTACCCCTTAAGGAACCACCTGTCCGTATAAAAACGTCAGAGATATCCTTTTCAATCATTTTCTCTAAAATATCTTTAAAATCCATATTGACCTCCGTTTAATATAGAAGCGGATAGACGCTGATATTAACGCTGATTTACGCTGGATATTTTCCGCGTTATTCCGCGTCTAGTTCCGCGCTAATCCGCTTCTAATCATTGTATCACATCTTTTATTTTTTTCTCTAATTTTATTAAATCTCTTTTCAGGCCTTTACCCAAAAAATATCCACCCAGTTCTTTTGATGACTTTATTACCCGATGGCAAGGTATGAATAAGATAAAAGGGTTTTTACTAAGAGCGTTGGCTACCGCTCTATATGCGCGCGGTCTGCCGACTTTTCTCGCCACCCATTTATAGCTACGTACTTGGCCTAGCGGTATCTTGCTGACCACTCTGAGCACTTTCTTTTCGAAATCAGTCATATTTATTAAAGTGGCGAGGAACAAGTAGAGAGAAAATTAA
The DNA here is from genome assembly GCA_030692055.1 of Candidatus Omnitrophota bacterium. Next base: position 11,084 of record JAUYCY010000152.1, read on the forward strand.
TAATCAATAACCAAGATACAATCACCAAGCAAATTCCAATATTCAATATCCAATAACCAAACGGGGAAGTTTGATTGTTGGAATTTGGTTATTGGTCATTATTTGGTTATTGCCCGTCAATTTGCCCATAGCAAATTGACGAGGTCTCGTCAAATTCAAAGAATTTGACGGATATCTTGGAGCTTGGTTATTTTAAGTCTCGCTACTTACTACTCTCTACTCGTTACTTTTTTACTTCTCAAAAGGAGATGGTATTTATGTGCGAACCTATGCGCTTCATCTCTTATCCTTTGAATTAAATGCAGGGCTGGGTTATCTTTCGCAATAACCAAGGGTGCATTTTTACCGGGGAACCAAACTTCTTCATTCTGTTTAGCAATTCCTATGAGCGAAATTTTTAAATCTAAAAGATCTAATTCTTTTTTTGCGCTATCAGCATGGCCCAGTCCACCATCGATAATCACTAAATCCGGCATCTTTCTATTTTCACGTATTAGCCGTGAATACCTTCTATGTGCTACCTCTCTAATAGAAGCATAGTCATCCGGGCCCTCTACTTTTTTTATTCGATAGCGACGATAGTTATTCTTATCAGCTATACCATCCCTAAAAACCACAACCGACCCGGTAACCTCTTTGCCGCTTAAAGAAGAAACATCTATAGCTTCGATTACCAAGGGTATATGCGCTAACTGAAGCAACTCTTTAAGGGCAATAAGTTCATGCTCGCCTGCTTTACCTTGGTATAAATTATACAAAGATGATAGCTTATCTCTAGCTAAAGCCGCTTCTTCAAATTTACTTTCTTTTGCGAAATTACTCATTTTCTTTTCTAAATCTTCCTCCAATTCCTTTCTTTCCCCTCTCAGTATCTTTGAAATAGCCTCAATATTTCCTTGATAGGCACTAGAAGAAATTTTTCCTATACAGGGAGCAGGGCAAAGATTAAGATGATAGAATAAACAAGCGGTTTTGGGCATATTACGGCAGGAACGATATCCAAATACTCGCCTTACAAGCTTAAGCGCGGGTTTTAGTAATTTTACCTTCGGGTATGGCCCAAAAAGTAAGTTATCAGTCTTTTTCTTTGGCCTTGAAATAAAAATACGCGCAAATTTATCCTTAGTTATTTCAATGTAGGGGTAACTTTTATCATCTCTAAGTGAAATGTTATACTTGGGCTTTTTTTCTTTAATGAGTGCCGCCTCTAGAATTAATGCTTGTTCCTGGGTGCCGCACTCTATATATTCTATATCAGCTAAGTTTTCTAAAAGAAAACCGGTCTTTACAGAAACTTGTTTAGAGAAATAACTATTCACTCTTTTACGCAGCGAAGTGGCTTTGCCTACATAGAGAACATCTCCATCCTTTGATTTCATAATATAAATGCCAGGAGCAAGTGGCAAATTTTTTACTTTTTCTTTAATATCCATTGTTTTATATAACGCAAGTGTTTCAATTTCAATAATAGCCCTGTCACAATAAACAAAAAGGAGCTTAGCCCTATCACAATAAACATTTTAAGGTATTTATTGTAGGAAAGGCTGTCCCAAAGAAAACGGCACAAAATGCCTATAAAAAGGCTTAACAAAATTACTCTCAAAAACTGCTGCCGAGTATCATTCCATTCTATTTTGCCAATCTTTTTTATCAAAGCATGGTAAAGTAAAATAAAATTAACTAAAGCTGCTATCGACGTTGCTAGGGCTACCCCGCCGATTTTAAGAGGAAACATTAAAATAGCGCTTAGCAATGCATTGGCGATTAGAGAAACGGTTGCGGTTTTGGCAGGAGTGATGGTATCTTTTAAAGCATAAAAAGCGGTCACGAAAAGCTTAACCGCACAAAAAAAGAATATGCCGAAAGCATAGAAAAAAAGGACCGAAGAAGTTATCTGTAAAGAAGAAACGCCAAATTCGCCCCTTCTAAATAAAACATCAATTATAGCCTCAGGCATAAAAACAAAAATCATAGTAATGGGTATCACAAAGAAAATAATACCCTGAAAGGAAAAAACTAAAAGTTTCTTAAAATCTTCTAAATTACCCTCTTTATGATACGAAGAAAAATCTACCACCACTACCGGCACAAGAGAAAGAACTATCAAGGCAAACGGTAACTGAACAAGCCTGTTTGCATAATTAATCGCAGCTAATGCGCCAGTGCCTGTTATTTGGGCAAAAGAAGCAAAAACAGTATCCAGGAATACGTTCAGCTGATAAATTACGCTTGACCAAATGCGAGGCAAAAATAGTTTTAACATGCGTTTGAGCGTTGGGTCAGCTAATGATTTCTTTAGGTTAAACTTAAATGTAAAACCCTGGTATTTTAACGCAATAAAAGGAAAAATAACTTCCAAAATTCCTGCTACAAGCACACAAATCACGAGTATATAGTTTTTAAAAGAGCCGCTGAATAATAATATACCCGGAATAAAAGTAACATTTAAAAACACTGGATTATAGGCGGGGATGAAAAACTTCTTTAGCGAATACAGAACGGAAACCATAATACTCGATAAGCCAATAAGTAAAAGATAGATAAACGTAATGCGGGTAAATGACACGGCCAGATTAAATTTATAAAGATTGGAAATATAACCGGGAGCAAAAATCATCACAAGCTGCTTACTGAAAATTATCCCTAAAAAAGTAAAGATAGAAAGAATAATAAAAAATATGCCAAGCAAGTGGTTGCCAACCTCAAATATTTTGTCTTTGTCTTTCTGGTATTCAGAAAGAATAGGCGTTGCTACGGAATCAGTAAAGCCTTCGGCGAAAATACTGCGGAAAATATTCGGTAATCTGAAGGCGACAAGGAATGCTTCTAAGATATCGGAGGTACCAAAGAATTTCGCTATTAAAATATCGCGGATAAACCCTAAAAAACGGGATACCAGGGTTCCCATGGTCATTATTGAGGTATGTTTTATTACTTTTTTAAACATCTTTTTATGCACAGATTATCACAGATGAAGACCACAGATAATCACAAATATTTATCTGTGTTCATCCGTAGTGTTTATCTGTGACCATCTGTGGTGTTTGTCTGTGCCTATCTGTGAATCAAAAAAGGGCTTGACACAATTACCTTATTCTTATAAAATCCTTCAACCCGTACGAAAAGTAGGGTAAAAAAGGAGAAAAATATATGCCACAAAGAAGAGCAGCAAAAAAAGCCTTAAGGCAAAGCCTAAAAAGGCACAAAAAAAATTTGACCTTGCAGAAGCAAATTAAAACCGCTATAAAGAAGTTTAAAAAGACTTTGGAAAGTAAAGACAGTAACGCCTCTAACGAAGCTCTTAAAACTCTCTATAGAATTTTGGATAAAACCGCTGCTAAAAGGATTATTCACCCCAACAAAGCTGCGCGTAAAAAAAGCGATTTTGCTAAACTCTTAAACAAAACTGGCTCCCAGTAGCTTTGTCAGTAAAATCTCTAAAGCGAAGTGAGGCTCAAGCCCCTTCTCTTTTATAAGCCTGTCTGTTTCCCAGAGGTAATTAAAGCTTTTTTCTCTTAAAAGAGGATTTTTAAGGTAAGAGCATTCTCCTACGAGAACGCCTAAGATTTGCAGCCCCAATATCTCTTTTTCTCTATCGCTTGCCTTACTTTCGAATAATTTTTCAAGAATATAAAGTGCTTCGGCCGCGTTATTTTTCCTTGTGCTTCGCTTAAAACCTTCAAATGATATCTCATAAGAAGCGGATGGCTTTGGGTATTTGAAAGGTATCTCAGCATTCTCTAATATAAAACCAAAAAAAATATCAGAGCTAATTTTTTTATCCCGCTGTAGTTGTAAATAATCTTTGTCTGTCTCCAATATAATATAATTATGAGAAAGTATTTTTTTTAAATTATTAAACAAAAACTCTTTTGCTTCCTTCGTCAAACTTTCGGCATTTTTTATAATTATGATTTTTTCTTTATCAAAAGAAAAGGTTAGAATCTTTTCCTGCAGATCTTTTATGTCTATTTCTTTGCTATAAAAGGTGAGAATATTAAGAGGGGTGGCCGGCTTTTTAAATACTTTATTTTTTATGTTCTCAATCAAAAGCTGGCGCTGGTTAAAATCTATACCTGTAACAAGGAAAATTCTGGGACTTGAGCCTACCATTCTTCTATAACGGCCTCTAGGATTCGTCTTGTGGTATCGTCTATGAGTTTATCCTGAGCGGCTGATTCGCTCATGCTATTTGCGCCGGTAAGAAAATAACTTGTCTCTCCCACCACATCTTTTTCTTTAGTTACTTCTCCCTTAGGATTAGTAAGTTTCATATGCACTGCCAATCTTAGCCTTTGCTCCTTAACGTCATCAGTATTTGTATATCTGGTAACTTCTCTCTTATATTCATTAATAGCGCAAGTAAGTCTGAGTGCATCCACCTCATCGCCTACTACTTTTAGGTGCCCGTCTATATTAAATTTATTTCTAAGAGCATTAGTCACCCTGTTTTCCAATAAAACCGGATAACTCGTAAAAGTAGAATATTTTCTGTCTTCAGAAGTTATACTAATATTATTGACCACTGGCGCTATCGCTATATTTTTCTCGCTATAGACAAAACCTCTTGTTGTGTAGCCGCAACCATTAAGAATTATAAAAATAAGTATCAATAACCGAATCATTTTTCTTTACCTTTCATTCTTTCAAGCGCTGTCCCTGCCTTCTCAATGTAATCACTATCAGGATATCTATCTAAAACTACCTGATAATAAATTTCGGCCGCCTTGTAGTGCCTTTGTTTTTCGTAGAACTGAGCTATCTCAAAATTTTTCTTTGCTTCGCGGTTGCGTAATTCCTTTAACTGCTCCATTGCCGCAGGAGAAATATCCGCTTCAGGATGTTTTTGTATAAATTCAGCGAGTTTTTTCGTAGCTTCCTCAACGGCAGTAGAATCGTAATCAGCGCCGCCGGCCGCTTTTGAAGTAGCTATAGCTAATTGATACTTAGCAGGCCAAGACCACTCGCTGTCAGGATAATTATCGCATACTTTCTGAAAAGCATCTCTAGCCTCATCATAACGGCCCAACCGTAAAAGTAAAAGTCCTAACTTATACTGAGCTTTTGACGCGTACGGAGAATAAGGGACTTTATCTACTATTTTTTTTAGAATCTCTACCGCAGGATGATCCATAAAATCATAAACAGAAACACCTAACCATTGCTTTGGCGCTCTATTTAAAAAATACTCTCCGATATTATACTCCCTCTCCACCACCTCATTTATCCTCTGGCTGTTAGGATAACTATCGATTACCTTCTGGTATTCTATAAAAGCTTGGTAGGGTTTACCCATTTCTTCTAAACACCTTCCTATAAAATACTGCGCCTCGGCAGCCTCTTTAGAATCAGGGTAATGGATGAGCAGTTTCCTAAACGCCGTGTGCGCATCTTTATAATTTTTATCGTTAAAAATCTTCTCAGCTTCTTTATATTGTAAGAACGGAGTGGCAAGCGGGGAATATTTGGGATTTTTCCACTTCTGGGTTTTCGGCGACCAAATCCAGAAGGAATAGGCGTTAAAAGAAATACTCAGCGCTAAAAGTAAAAAAATAAATATTTTTTTCATCGGTGTAATCCCTGCCTGCGCTAAAGCTTCGGTAGTCCAACAGGACACCCTGTTGGGTAGGCAGGTATACCTAATCTATGCAATCAATGCAATTAGAGTCAAATACTAAAAAACTATACCAGAAGCTTTCTTTTTTGTCAAACCTTTAATGGCCATACATTTATTATTAAATATATTTACAAAGCACTTAAAAATTGCTATATTAAAATAAAATGCGCCAACAAACAACAATCATAATCGGTGCTGGGCCAGCAGGCCTAACCGCTGCATACGAACTGCTTAACAAAACTAATATTAAGCCGGTAATCTACGAGATGACCGAATATGTAGGCGGAATAGCTAGAACTGTTGAATATAAAGGCAATAAAATAGATATTGGCGGCCATCGGCTATTTTCCAAGTCTGACAAAGTTAACCAATGGTGGATAAACTTTCTTCCCTTACAAGGAGCCCCTTCGAAAGATCAAATAATCCTTAAGAAAAAAGCTATTATTTCCCGGAAGGCAGGCGCTCCCGACCCTGAAAAAACCGATAAGGTAATGCTGATTCGAAACCGCGTATCGCGGATATTATTTTTACGTAAATTATTCGACTATCCCCTCTCAATACATCTCAGTACATTTATAAAGTTAGGTATAGTGCGCACTTTAAAAATAGGCATAAGCTATTTCAGATATTATATGTTTCCCATAAAGAAGGAAAATAGCCTGGAAGATTTTTTCATCAATAGGTTTGGGAAAGAATTATATGTAACATTTTTTAAAAAATATACACAGAAGGTGTGGGGTACTTCCTGCAGGAATCTTCCTCCTGATTGGGGTTATCAAAGAATAAAAAGCATCTCAATCTTTAAAATAATAACTGCAGCACTAAAGAAAATCTTTATCAAAAATAATAGTCTCTCTAATAAGGAAATTGAAGACAGCCTTATCGAACAATTTATGTATCCTAAGCTGGGGGTGGGACAATTATGGGAGGAAGTTGCCGAAGCCATCAAAAGAAAAGGAGGCGATATTTATCTAAAACATAAGGTAATAGACATAAGCGCCGAGAATGATAGGATAGTTGAACTCAAGGTAAAAGACGAATCGAGTGGAAACATCGAAACTAAACGGGCTGATTTTATTTTTTCTACTATGCCAGTTAAGGATCTGATTCAATGCCTTGGTGAACAGGTGTCTAAAGAGGTTAAGCAATTGGCTGACGCATTAGTTTATCGCGATTTTATAACAATTGGGTTGCTTTTAAAAAAAATGAAAATAAAAAATAACACCAAAATAAAGACAATAAATAATACGATACCTGACAATTGGATTTATATCCAAGAAAGAGACGTAAAACTTGGCCGGATACAAATATATAATAATTGGTCTCCCTACATGGTTCGGGACATAAATACGGTTTGGCTTGGCCTCGAATATTTCTGTAGTGAAGGAGATTCTCTGTGGAAGAAATCGGATACAGAAATAATCAAATACGGCATAAAAGAATCAGTCAAGCTTGGATTAATAGAAGAGGACGATGTTTTAGATAGCACAGTAATACGTTCTATGAAAACATATCCGGCCTACGATGGCGTTTACCGAAATTTCTGCATTATCAGAAATTTTACCGATAAATTTAACAATCTATTTATGATAGGTAGAAACGGAATGCATAGATATAACAATATGGACCATTCGATGCTAACAGCGATGGCAGCTGTCGAGAATATTATTAACAATATAAAATCAAAAGATAATATTTGGGCAATTAATATTGAGCTAAAATATCATGAAAAATAGGAAATTATTGTAATGGATGTAAAAGCAGCGAACCTTCTGGAACTGGAAAAAGAAAAGAAATCCGGCGCACTTACCTGCAAATCAAGGCCTATTATTATGTGGCTTGAGACCACTTCCCGCTGCAACCTCAAATGTATTATTTGCCCAAGGACTTACCTTCCTTTCTTTAAAGGAAAAAATTTAAGCGCCGATGTTTTTGAAGTAGTGAAGAATAATTCTTTCCCTTACTTGAAAAAAGTTTATTTGCATTGTTTCGGTGAACCGATGCTTACGAATAGTTTTGAATATATTCTTGAAGAAGCAATCAAAAACAATATAGATGTTTCTTTCGCTACTAATGGAATGTTTTTAACAGAGAGGTTGATACGGAAATTTCTTGAGCACGATATAAGTTTTTCGATTTCTTTAGACGGGGCACGCGAAGAAACTGTAAAAAAGATTAGAAGAGGTGTAAATTTTAATAGGATTATCGCTAATATTAAAATGTGGAATGAGTTAAAAGAAACGGAATATAAGACCTCAAGAGCTTCTATATCGCTACTATGTGTAGCCTTGAGGAGCAACATCGAAGAACTCCCAGAACTGATAGTTTTGGCAAATAATCTAAATATTTATGATGTCCACATTAGACAATTTAGGTTATCAATCCAGTCTTTTTCGGTATGGAAAGAATCTTTAGGGCGACATAAAAAGCTGGCAAATAGATACTTCCTGGAGGCAAAAAATAAAGCGAAGCAGCTCGGTATAAATTTACATGTTAACTTCTATGATATTAAAGATAGCAAAACCCCAAAAATATTTTATAAAGCAAAAAATCCTGGGCATCGGTTTTGCCAAAAATGCTTTACCCCTTGGGAAAAAATAATCATACGAACCAATGGCGACATTACTCCATGTTGTGGTTCGGGAGAAATAATGGGGAATATCAAAAAGGATGATTTTGAGAAGATTTGGAATGGAAAAAAATATCAAAATTTTCGGCGGCGCATAAATACAAATTTCCCGCCGTTAGATTGCAGAAATTGCGTTCAGGCTACCGGTATAACTGGAGGCAATCCTGAAGACGCAAAATACTCAGAACCCTTAAGCCATTCCATCATTTATTTTTTTGAGCACAAGCTAAAGTTGACGAGATATATAAATAGTTATCTAAAAGATTATTTATAGAATACTCTACGCGACTATGATGGTTTACTCACTTATTCTTGAGAGACACAAAACCATTCTCGGTGCCGGCAATACAAAAAAGTTTTAATAGCTATCCAGTATTTCGTCAGCACTGCATGTACACAGTTTGAAAAAAAGTTACATGGATATTTTACTTATTAACTCAAAGGTTATTACTCAACATATCTTTGATAAGATACCACCAATTGGTCTTGTTTCGATCGGCAACATACTCGAGCAACACGGTTTTTCCGTAAAAATTTTAGACCTAGATATTCTCCATCGTAATTTTCACCTTTATCACGCCATCAAAAATTTATCTCCTAAAATAGTAGGCATCAGTGGAACTTCACATTCCCGTTTCGAAAGCTTTCGTATTGCAAAAATAGCCAAACAGGTTTCATCATCTATTCATACTGTTTACGGTGGCTGTCATGCCACTTTTACGGCGAAAGATACCCTTTCTCGCATTCCCAATATCGATTATATTGTTCGCGGCGAAGGAGAGATAACATTTCTTGAGCTGGCACAATACCTTCTTTGCGGGGATGGTAATATAGAAAGGATAAATGGAATCAGTTTTCGAAAAGAAAAAACAATTACTTGCAATCCAGATCGTGAGCGTATTTCTAATCTCGATACATTGTCTTTTTCACGGCACTTAATCGATATGGCTCGCTATCAGTTGAAACTTGATTTCCTGAATCTACCAGCTATTTCAATCTTAACATCACGAGGTTGTCCATGGAATTGTTCATTTTGTTCTGCAAGCGCCATGTTTAGTTACCATTGTACCACGCGATCCGCTAAACATATTGTGAATGAAATAGAATATTGTCAAAATACTTTCTTAATAAAAGGAGTTAGATTCCAGGATAGTACACTGACGTTAAATCGCAGCCACATCGAAGCCCTCATTCAGGAAATGAAACACCGCGAAATCCGCATACCTTGGGCGTGCTCAATCCGCGTTGATGCTGTCGATCAAAAACTTTTACTAGAAATGCGAGAAGCCGGTTGTTATTATGTTTCCTTCGCTATGGAATCAGCTAGTGAAAAAGTTCTACGTCTCATGGACAAAAAGATTACTAAAGAACAGGTAGTAAATGTTCTCCGGGAATGCCGCAATGCCGGCCTAAAAACAAAAGTTTTTTTCTCTTTTGGACATATCGGTGAAACGTGGAAAGATACGGAAGAAACGTTTCGCTTTATAGATCAATATATCCATCTGATCAATCTTCCTGCTATCAGTTTAGGAATTTTGATTTATCCTGGTACTTATGTTGAACAATATGCACTTAAGAATAATTTGCTACCGGAAGGCTTTTCTTGGTCTACCCCGATCACAAGGAATGACAAGAATTTTGTTCTTTGGGATAATGTGCCAAAATTATTGCAACCATTATGGTCTCGCCGCGAACTAAAGCAATGCTACTATCGTATTATTTTTGATGAGTTAAAAAGCGTACGGAGAATTAAAAGACGTCTTCGTGAAATTAGTTCTTGGCAGGATGTTTTGAAGAAAGCGACCTCTTTGATCGCTCCGTAAACAAGTTTTTTGGAGTGTTCCCTGGGGAAAGAATACCCTGATAATGTGTATAATTGAAAATGTATAAATTTGATGAAAAAAGAAGAGATATTAATAAACAGCTTGGTATCAGTTTATCTAAAACATATCCCACGGATTTTTATCCAGATATATTACGCACTGCTTTGCTTAAATCCCTCATAGGTTATCTAAGAAAATATACGGGCAGCTTAAGTGGAAAAAAAATAGCATTCATTGGCGGGGGTATCGGTAGAGAAATAATTAATCTAAAATCATCTGAGTCATTTTATGCAGTAAATGTTGATATCAACTTTCAACTTCTTGAAATTGCCAACAACCACTATAAAAATAATAACCTTCAGTGTACCTGTGTAGTCGCGGATGGTATGCAGTTACCTCTGAAAGATAATGCCTTTGATCTAATTGTTTTGTATGAATCCTTGCACCATATGGATGATTTAGCGCTGTGTCTGGAAGAATCATTCAGGGTAGGGAAAACTGTCTGTATCGTGGACAGGAGAAAGTGCTTCGTATCAAAGCTGGGAAAATACTTAGGGTTAATTATACCAGAAATAGATGGTTTTTATGCTCACGAACTTGATATACATTGGTTTAATAATTGGGTAAAAACACATAAGAATCTCCACACCACACACATTAAGCGCCACTTTCTTTATCTTTTGGTCATAAACAAAATAATTCACAGTTATCTTATCCGTTTTAAATTTATATGTTATCTCGATATAATCTGCGTTAGAATAATAAATGTGCTTCTTGGATTTATCGGTAATGGTATTATTGTGGTAGCTAAAAAAAATGATAAGTCGGATTCTCGATGAAAACTAAATTCTTACGTTATGCTCTAACAGTAGCGAAAAATGATTTTTTAATTTCAATCGGCAAACACTTCCAGCAATGTCTTAATCTTCCATATCTTATCTACTTCTCTGTAACCTATCGCTGTAATGCCCGCTGTATTACCTGCCTAAGATGGAAAAATATAATCGACGACAAAGAACTTTCTTATGATGAATGCAAGAATGTCATTCTTGAGCTTTCTCAATGGCTTGGCTCATGTAATATCTCATTTACCGGAGGAGAACCGTTTGTCAAAGAAAATTTTTATGATTTGTTAACTTATACTAATTCATTGCAATTATGCACTAATGTTAGCACTAATGGCATAGTCTTTGACACAGAAACCTGCGAGCGTGTATTGCAAACTAACGTAGATTCTCTTATCTTTTCTTTAAACAGTGTTGAACCGTCTCTACATAACTACTACAAAGGAACTGAGGGACTGCACCAGCGGATAGTTTCGACAATAAAATATTTCAAACAAAAGAAATATCCTCCCCGTGTTGGTGTACTTTGCCTAATCACTAAAGACACCTATAAATATCTGGATGAATTTGTGCGCTGGACTCGAAATCTGGGTATTGACAGTATAGACTTTCAGCCTATTCTAGATATTCACCCTCCGGAACTGGTGTTCGAAACACCACTCTCAGAAAAATTGTTTTCTATGCCAATGGCACGGATAGATGACCTCATAGAACTTGATCGTCAGATTGAACTATTGATTCAGTACAAAAAAGAAGGTTATCCCATTGTTATGCCCGTTAAAGACCTGCAAATGATAAAGGCTTTTTTCCGTGGGCTAAACCAATTGCCTTCTAAGCGCCATTGCACTGTTGGCTTCCGTAACCTCTATATTGCTCACACCGGCGATGTCCAGTTATGCCCATGGTTTCCGCCTATCGGAAATGTGCGGCAAGATTCGCTCAATAATTTATGGTTTTCAAAAATAGCTGCACACCAACGACTGGAAATACTTGCTTGCGAGAAGCCCTGCCTTGCCGGATGCATGCGGAAATATAGCCTAACAGAGAAACTAATGCATTTCTTGCTCTTTGTAAAAAAAAATAGGCATAAAAACAATGAATAGAAAAATCATTCCCTATGCTCTTTCGGTTCTTAAAAATGAACTGTTTCTAAAATACGCCTTTTTCACAAAACACTGCATCAACCCACCATATATCGTATCTTTTGTTGTTACTGAGCGCTGTAATGCTCGCTGCACAACCTGTGACCTATGGAAAAACCTAGATGCCTCTCAAGAATTATCTACACAGGAATACAAAGATATGCTTTATAAGCTACATACCTTTACGCCTAACTGCGCAATTAACTTTACTGGAGGTGAACCGTTTGCAAGAGAAGATTTCTGTGAAATACTAGAATACGCAAGCAATCTTGGCTTCTACACTACCGTTATCTCTAACGGCCTCGCCTTTGATTTAAGCAGCTACGACCGTATCTTAAAAACCGGGATAGATTATATAAACTTTTCCATAAACAGCCTTGACCCTGGCGTTCATGATTCTTACAAAGGGATTCCCGGTCTACATGAAAAAATTATTTCGGCTACCAAATACATCAAAGAGAAAAATAAAAAGGTACGGATTTGTTTTTCACCTGTTATCACAAAAGATAATTATAAAATGTTGAATGATTTTGTTTCTTGGGCAATTGAGACCGGGGCAGATATCATTGACTTTATACCTATCCTCTCCAGCTTCGGCCATAATGTAAGAGTTGACGGACCGGTGATCGCATCTAGTTCCAACTGCTTGTTACAACTAGATGATATTCAAGAATTAGACCGGCAATTGGATTTACTTATTGAGAAAAAAAGACGAGGTTTTCCTATAGCTACACCGGTATATTATTTACAAAGGATGAAATTATACTACCGTAGCTCAGAACGCATACCTCCAAAGAAGATTTGTCAGATTGGTTTTAGAAATCTGTATATGTTACCTAACGGGGATGTAAAGTTATGCTATTATTTCCCCGTAATCGGCAACGCAAAAACAAATAATATCAAAGATATCTGGTTTGGAAAAGAAGCGCAACAACAAAGAATAAGAATACTAAACTGTAAGCTGCCATGTATGTGCTCTGCCTTCCGAGATTATAGTCTTTGCGATAAACTTAGTATATTTTGGATGAGGTCTGGATTACGAGGTACGTAAATCACCTTTTAAAAGACTACGTCAGACCTAAAAATAGTGGAATTCCAGTAAACCCCGTTAGAAAGCTCGGGTGGGGCTTTAAACCCCACCCTCGCGATATGTTTCTCACCCCAGCCCACAGGGTCGGGGCTTTCTTTCTAACGGGGTAAAGGTAGGCAGAAAATAAAAGACAGATACTTAATAATTTAAATTTTTCCTTTAGCTAGGTTGCTCAAGAATTCTTTATAAATGGATTTTAATTTCTCCAGATAATCTTTATCATAGACTATTACTTCTTTAGCTATTCGTTCACAATAGCCGCACTCCGCACAGCCTTGAAAAGTACAATCCTGTTCGATAAACTTTTTAATAAAACCGTCTAATTTACGATTATCAATATAAATCTTTAGATCCCGCATCAAAAAGTCCAGTTTTGCTATGGCTAACATATTTGATTCCAGGGGGTGAAAAAAATATTTTAATTTCAGTAAGAGGTTTTTCTGGGCAGATTGTGGTGGCCTACCGTAAAATAGCGGCAGAAGCTCAAATAAATTTCCTTCGAAATGTCTCTTGCTATAACTTACAGCAATTTTAATTAACTGTTCCGTTGAGCATCTGCGGTCTACTAGTTTTATTCCATCTATGCCTATTTCCTCATAAAAATGTAAATCTTCAGGCCTAATCCAACTGGAAGAAATAAATTTGGCAGGTTCCGATAATCGTAGGTATTTACAAAAAATTGAACAATAATCTATACTCAAGCCAGCCCTATGCGAATACTTAGATTGTGAAGCATGAGCATTACTTAAAGCATGATAGCCTATCAGAGGGCAATTGTATAGACAACTTGTATTGCCGATTAGTTTGAGCCGACAGGTAGTATGTTTTCTTATTTGCTTTAAAAGACTAAAATTTCTATTTACGATAGTCTGCAAAAGTGTAATCTCATCCGCCCCAATATCCTGCCAAAATAACGCTTTTTCTATAGAATCAATTCCGGCAAAGACTGATATACAGATTTCCAGTTTTGGATATTTATCTTTTATCAGCTGCAACAAATAAGGGATAGTTATGGTAACCTTATCTACGCCGATTTCTGTAAGCCACCGCAACAACGAATATATATTTGCTCTGCCGGTGCGGGTAAACTCCTCGGAATTTAAACACGGTGAATTCAGTATGTAATTAAATTTTATCCCTGCCGCGTGTAGCATTTTTATATGTGTGGCTACTTGTCTCCTATTTACATAAGGCAAAATATATGCCGGCCTGCCCCCTCCTATAAAATCAATAGCCATTTTGCCATAAGCTTCTTTGATGCCCAAAGATTTATATGACGCAATGAGCTGATTATCCCAATTTGTTGGAGCAATAAGTTCCATATCTGTCTCCCCTATTAGCTAATAAATGCAGTAATTTTTAGCTACAATAAAAGATTTGCTTTTAGTTTATGCAACAAATTATATCATACTTTTCCCTGGTAACAATAACTTAATAATTCAGGTTGCAGGATAAAAAATTGATAAAAGCTTTATTTCTTATATAATAAACTTATGGCGGAAACCAACAGCGTAAAGCGGATATGGATAAATATAAACAGTTGGAAAAATAGTATATTTAGGTCTATTGACTTTCTTCTCGCGATATTTTTCTTTCCCAGCTATTTTAAAATCATCGGACTTTTTTCTGCTCCCGGCTTACATGCGGTTGCAGAAAAATTTTTTCTTTATGGTATTGCAAAAGGAATTTCAGCCGAAGGAGATGTACTCGAAATCGGCTCTTACGAAGGGGCTTCCTCTCTCTTGTTGGCATTAGGAAACAAGGCGTCTCGCAAAAAAGCCAAGGTGTGGCTCATTGAACCATTTCCGCTTCCCAACAAAGAAACATTCATAAATATTTTTACCTCTTTCGGTGTTCAAGAAAATATTATTCTTATAAATAAAACTAGTGCCGAAGCCGCAAAAGAAGCTAAAGTAATATTTAGATTTATCTTCATTGATGGGAACCACGAGTATGAATATGTCAGAAACGATATTTCAAACTGGGGAAGACATCTTGCCAGTGGTGGCATAATTGCGCTTCATAACAGAAGATACCCTGGGGTTGCTAAGGCAGCCAGTGAATTAATTTTCAATTCGGATAGATTCAAAGTCTTAGGTATTATAGCAGAAACTTTATATGCCACCAAAGGAGACTTCAAAGATCAACGTTTGATTTCTCGTTTCAAAAGATTAGAAAAAACAAGACAAAAATGCATCACCTTTGCAAGAAAAATAGGCGTATCCGTTTAAGCTACTAAAAAGTTTAAAAAAATTAGGGTGGCTATTTTTGAAAAATAATAAATCCTGTCATAATCCCTATAGCCATTACTAAGAAATCGAATAAAGTTACGGGAATTGCGCACAAAGCGAATACAATTCCTTTCTCTAGAAACAAAAACATAAAGAACCGTATGTTTAAAAAAAATTGGATTACTAACATACACATAGCCGCTAGGGGATAAAAATAAATACTCAATATTATAACCGGAGCTAATAAAACACTTAAGAGTTGTTCTTTTTGCGAATGACAAAAACGCTTTTTCTGCAATACGTTCTTCCAGCCATTCTCTCTTAAAAACAAACGCGCCCAATAAAACGGAACCAGAAAATCATTCTTGACGAAGGAGAAAAATGAATAGTTCTTAAGATGTACAACTTCCAATTTTTTATCTAAAACTATTTTGTATCCCTGTTGTGCCAAACATAAACCAAGCTCGGTATCTTCTCCATATACCCTATTGGCCGGAATAAAATTACAGTAAACTTTCTTAATCGCATAAAAAGAGCCGTAAAGAAAATCAATCTGCGTAGGGCAACGGCTAAAGATATAATGCATATAAAGATTTTTATATTGGCTAAAGAAATTCTTATTTGGATGATCTTTCGACAACATCCCCACTATCGCAACTGTATCTTTTGCCGTAGAAAATATATTCGTAAGCTCTAAAAGGGTATCGTGGGCAACCAAAATATCAGCATCAATAAAAACCACCATATCGCTAGAAGATTCTTTGAGACCGAACATACGTGCATAAGCCGGCCCCCTTTGCTCACCCAAGCATATAATCTTACAGGAAAATTCTTGTGCTATCTTAACTGTCTTGTCAGTACTTGCGTCATCAACAACAATTATTTCAAAATCACGAAAACTGGAGGCTAAAATCGCTTCCAGACATTGACGAATTGTTTTTTCCGCATTACGAACCGGAATAATAATAGAAAAACTTGTCATCGTATACGATTATTAGCGTAAAAAGTTACTCTAATTTGAATAATAGTCTGCAAACCTTTTTTGTAGAACTAAATCTATATCCTCTATTTTTTTTCCAGGAACAGCTTTGAGTTCATCTGTTCCAAAACGCCTAGCATAGGCTTTCCAAAGACCGGAACAAACCAAATCAAATTTACATTGTTTACAGACGGCAGTTTTTATACATTCTCTAAAAGCCTGCGTATGCATAATACTTTCGTAAAGGCTTTTACGCCATCCAATTTTCAACATGCGCCTTACATCCATAAAAAATAAAAAACCAACCAATACCGCCAGATTACGTTGAAAAATATCTCTTCGTATACGCACGCGGTTATAAAAGTCCCATTCATATGGGTCATAAATATTCTGAAAGAAATCAGTAATATAGCCTTCGTAACCATCCAAAAAACAAAAAGGGATAACCTTGATTGAAATGGTCTCAAGTTTATCCTTGTATGATTGAATCATATCCTCAATGAAAGGCGTGGTTAGAGAATATTTGACCCACAAATCTGCTGGAGTACTTAAAGCATCATCTAGCGGAGAAAAATAAATATAATTAATCTTACGGATACCCAGATTAAAAAATAATTCTGCAATTTGCGAAGCAAACTTATAATTAAACGCATTTATTACCGTGTTGGTTCGGCAAGAAATGCCAAGTTTTAAAATATTTTTGATCGCACCGCAAGCTTCGCTAAAAGCTCCTCGGCGGTCAGCCAATAAGTCATGGAGCTCGGCATCCGGGCCGTGGATTGAAATCAAGACATCATCGATACCATTAGCTATAGCTTGACGCGCAAAGGATTCATCACAAAATTTTGTCCCATTTGTAATTACGGTAATTTTTTTAAAATGTAGATCTTTCTTGGCAAATAAAACCAAATCAAGGAAATCGTCCCTGATTGTTACTTCTCCTCCGGTTATCTCTAAAGTATCTATTCCTAATTTTCTGATAAAGCTGAACAATTTTTTAGCTTTTTGCGTAGAAATACTGCAGCGCAAATTTTTACGATTTCTGAAATAGCAGAATAAACAATCATTATTGCAAGTATAGCCTAAGTTAGCATCAATCCTGGTAGTAATGGGCATTATAGACATCAGTAAATCCGTTATTTTCTAAATATCAAGGCACTGCCATAACCGCAGGCCGTGATAATTTGGGATAAAGTTAACAAAAGAAAAACCAAAATTCTTTCTTTAATATCTGTGTATTTACATATAATAGATTTATAAAAATCTACATAGTTGCGAATGCTCAGACAATTTAGATTGGTATATTTTCTATATATTTGATAAGCGCCTCTTCCGTAATTAAAATGTTTGCGGAAAAAACTCAAGAAAGACAAATCGCTTTCATGATAGACAAGTATATCCTTTGCCAATTTAAGCTTTGCGCCCATAGCAATAAGCCGGGTATTTAAGTCCCTGTCTTCGGCATATGCGCCCTTAAAATGTTCATCAAAACCCCGTAGTCTCTCTAATACATTTTTCTTATATCCTGCGTTACAAGTACTGATAAAATTACAACTGTCACCGCAAGAACCCTGTTCAAAATACCAGTTAAACATATCGGCATTTACTTTAGCGCATAAGGTATCTTCAAGATGACTAACGATATAACCGCCAATACCGTCACTATTAAAAGATATACCCCAATTCTCTATAACCGCTTGCGCCCAACTCTCTGCTACAATAGAGTCGTCGTCTAAAAATATGATGACATCTCCCTTGGCTTCTTGTATGGCAAAATTTCTTGCTGCTGCAGGACCTTTGTGTTCTATAAAAAGATATTTTATTCCAAGATTTTTATCAAATACGGGATGCGTACCAGCTAGCCTCTTTGTGCTACCGTCATCAACAACAATAACTTCAAAACTAGCATTGTAACGTATTTCTCGATAGAGAGCTTCTATACATTTTTGCAGGGTAGAGGGCCGATTATATGTGGGTATGATGATGGAAAATTCCTGTTTATTCATATATGTCGACATCTCACCTCAAGAAAATAAGCGTTTCAACGTTCTTAGTAAACTGTAGGTATTCCCTATCCGCCGTAAAGACGCCCAAGGATGATATATTCCTTTCATGAAAAGTTTCCGATACACTTTCGCGGTAAAAAGCTTACTTAATCGCTCTACTTCTTGAGACGAAAATTGTCCGGTTTGTATTAGACAGCATCCATCGGGAACAATTGATTCCGATAATGCTTCAGGAGTAATTTTCTTTGTAAAATATTTATTATCTTCACATACCCGATATAATTCGGTTCCATATAACGGCGTTGCAATGAGATTGATAATCTCAACATTATATTCCTCTAATAGCAATAAAGCAAAGTCGATCGTATGACGCATGGTAGTAAGATTTTCACCCGGAAAGCCAAGTATAAAAAAAGCTCGTAACGGCAACTTCACAACCTTGCATCTTCGTGCAAATTCAACCACTTCTTCCAACGTTATGGATTTCTTGACCACGGTTTTTAAAATGTCCGGATCGCCAGACTCTACGCCTATGGTTAGCGATTTACACCCTGATGATTTCACTTGTAAAAGAAAAATCTCATTTAACGCAAGGTCTGCACAAATACCATTAGGCGTATCCCAAGTAATGCGTTCCTTGGCCAAAGTCTCCAATACCGGTATGAACCGTTCTGGCTCGAATAATAAATTATCATCCTCAAAGTGTATATGTTTTACTTGATATGTTCTTGATAATAACTTAAGGTGCTGTTTTACATATTCGGGAGAATGGGCGCGCCATTTTTTACCCATACTTTGCGAAATAGAACAAAAAATACACTGATAAGGACAACCTCTGCTGGTAATTACCGACACACTACGTTTTACATCACGATCGCGCACATAAATGCCTTTTTTATAAAGCGTCAAATAACGTTCCATATTTACTAAATGGTAAGCTGGTAACGGTATCTCATCTAGCGAATCAATATAAGGCTGCTGTGCAGATTCCACAATTTCGTTTTCATGCCGATATAAAATACCTTTTATATCTTCCAGACGCTGTTTACCTCTATACATATCAATAAGATTACTAATTGTTGTTTCCGCTTCGCCCTTAACTACAATATCAATACACCTATCCTGCAGAAAGAAACGACCACGGCAGCTCGTATTTGCTCCACCCACAATAACCAAGGTAGAAGCACTTACTTCTTTGACTAATCTTGCAATTCCAAAAACATTTTCTTCCTGCGTAGCAAATTGGCTACTAATACCAACAATATCAGGCAAGTATTCTTTAATAATGGTACGCAGCTTATCGGCTGGTACGCCGTAGTAAATATAATCTTTTGTTTTTATAAGGGTGGAATGTTCACAAACAAGAGCATCAATGATGCGAATATCACAGCCTTTCTTTTCTGCGATAGCCCCTATATAAAGAAGGCCTACCGGTAAACCTATGGATCCGTAAAATGATGTTCGGTGGGTCTTTTCGTAATAACTATGGCCGGGATTTATCAATAAAAACTTTTCCATTACGTACAATAATTAGGTGGGAGCGGATACCACCCCCAAAAACGTATGCATGCGTATTTTATCCAGTAAAGCATTTCATAAAACCGCACTTCAGCCAGACTCAACCATCGGTCACTATCTTTCATAAATTTATAGTAGATACATTCTGAACAAAGTATATCACTTCTTGCTGGCATTTTACCCAATAACATTTCCCTTGCATAATTAATCTTTTCATTATTCAATGCAGTAAGCAATGGTTTATCAAATACGTTTCCAAAATCATCCCAATAATTTACGCAGCAGCCTAAAAGTCTACCATCCCAATTTATCTGCGGAGCATTCCATAATTGCGCGCATATGATTTTTTGCCTATTCGCCAGGCCATGTTTTTGGAAATATTCTGCCCTTGAAACAACACCGCCGAGAATTTGTTTTTGTAATAAATTTTTATTCTGCACGGGTGAATAAATATTACTATTGTTGAATCTCAACATAAAATACATATCTAAATTTTTTGCTTGCTCACGAGCAGCTTTAATTTCATGTTCATTATGCCCAAAGACTACAAATTGCCAGTGTAAAATAGGAAATTTAGATTTATATTTTTTCTTATAGATATTTATTTTTTTTATATTCTCGATAACTTTATCAAGATTTCCGCCTATGCTATAGCGGCTATAAGTCTCATTGGTTGCGCCGTTGATAGAACAAGAAAGGCTGATGAATTTATATTTTACTAGCGCCTCTAAAGCATTATCACTCGCATCGTTAAGATTAACCCCATTATCGGCGGTTAACATTACTTTATTTTCGTGTGCATACTCGATAATAGATATTAGTTGTGGATTCAGAAACATCTCACCCCAATTTGAAAGCTCGATATGCTTAACCCAAGGATTTTCTTCAATTATTCTTTTAAAATTGTTAAACTGCAAGTAACCCAGGCCTATAGGTTTTCTCCTAACGATAGCAGCGTGCATAGACCATGGATTTAAAAAGTCCTCTTTATTGGTTAATATCGTTGTATTTTGCTTAGGCAGGCAAGGCTGGTTGATAACGCCTTGAGTTTGCGGGCAACATGGGCAGTGTAACTGGCATAAGCTTGAAGCTTCTATTCGGATGCTCGCAGCTTTAATGAGATGTGCCATTTTGTAGGCGTAATCGGACTTTTTTAATAAAATTTTTTTTATCTATTAGTCTAAAAATATTGTTTTTTATAATCTGTTTTTTTATTGTCTATTAGACAATACTTCGCATACACGCACGAAACAATCGTTAAGTGCTTTAACATTAGTTGAATCAACTTTTACATCCGTAAGATATACTACTAGATATGCAACTGCAACAAATATATCAATATGCTAAATCGCCGATTGATTATGAGTTTTTTAATGTTGTGGCCGAATGGATATAGCCATACAAAAGAAAGGTTATCACGAGTATTTCTGTAGTGCTACATATAGTAGAAATCGCGGCTATAGTCAGGATAAATAATTATTACTTCTTTTTGTCAAATTTTACAATCGCGACTGCTTCTATCTCTACTAAAAGCTCTGGACGACAAAGAGTCACCTGGACACAAACACTCGCAGGGAAAGGATTTAGTTTCATTCTTTTATAGAATTGATTTCGACAAATATTAAATTTCTTATAATTACTCATGTCTTTTAGATAACATCTCGTCTTAACCACATTGTTCCAACTAGCGCCTTCCGATTTAAGGAGCCCGGTAATGTTAGCAAAAGTGCGCTTTGCTTGAGCAGAAAAATCTCCGATATGGCAAGTTTGTCCTTTATGATTTACGCTGGCGGTGCCGGAAATAAATAAAATACAATAATTATCAAAATTAACTCTTATGCCGCGGGAAAAAGATTTTCCATATTCAATAGGCTCATTTAAAAAACTAGGTGCGGATATGGCCATTTTTATATTATCACGGTGTTTCATAATCCTCCTTTTAATAAAACCATCAATTAGAGTAGTTTGTTTTTACGTTTTGCTCAAAATTCGTTAAAAAAATTCATCTTGTTAATGGCAGATTTTTTTAAAAGAATGAAACTCCCTGCCCTTACAAGAGTGACTTTCTGGCGAAGTTGGTAAAATAAAAAGTATAAAAAAATAATATATATAATTATAGCACATAGATTGGCGTAACAAAAGAAAAAAACAAAAAATTGACAAAAAATTGAATTAGTTCCTAGTGAAATCCTCGCACCTGAAGAAGAGACTTCCTTCGGAGCAAAAGATGTTGGGTATTATCTCTTGGCTAAAACCTGAGGATTTCCGTGAAAAACTAAATTCGTTTATTTTACGAAAGGATAAATATCAAATCTTACCCTTAGTGGGAAGAATTACGATTTTTTTCTTTTCGCCTTAGAGTTATACATAATGCTTTTTCGTATACACCTAAGAGGCTACGTTCTCCTAAACGTTGTACTTGCTTATTGAATTTGCGATAATTCTTATAAAAAATATATTCTTATTTGTTTTGGAATATGCTATAATTAAAAAAAATATTTATTAAGCAGGCCATCAAAGATAGATAAGCCTTTGGTGTTATCAATAGGACACCGAAATAGCAAAGTAAATAAATGAGCTCAAATAAGCCTGTTTGGTTTCTTAATCCTTGGTTCGACCTAATTTTACTTACCGGCTTACCTTTTATTTTTTTGACCCCCCTACTAAATTATCCTGTAGTCCAAGTCAGCAATATCCTTTCTTATTCTTACGTATTATTGAATATACCCCATGTTGCTTCTGGTTTTAGCGCTGTATATTTTTCCCAAAAAGGGAAAAAAAATAACCCGCTTATTTACATAGGTATGCCTTTCTTAATCCTTGTTACCGGAATGTTTCTTTTCTTTCTCAAATATACCTTGATTTTAGATGCAGCCCGATTTTTAGTGGGAATGTGGCACGATTTCATACAACACCATTCGATTTTACGTTGCACTAAATCGCTAAATGAAGATATTCGAAAAATAGACAAGAGACTTGACACAGCTGCTCTCTTGGCAGGCTTTAGCTACATGCCAGTTGTCTATCTGAATCAATTCGTTTCTGAAAAAACAATAGGAAAAGAAATGAATAGTATAGTTACCCATTTAATAAAATATCTTATATTTCTTATCTGGCTAATAATGCTGGTATTTATAGCAAGGCAGATTTATATATTTTTCCGGCGGAGAGAACTTTTTCTATTTAAAATTTCATTATTTATTAGAACTTTTTTCATGTATTTCATTCTGCCGTTCGGTATTTTTAAAGATATCAATCTTTCCCGCGATGCGCAAGTATTATTGCATAATAAACAATATGTCTCATGGGTTTGGTTGCATTTTCATAAACAGCCAAAAGATAGACCAACAAAAGAATATAACATAATGCAACGTCTTGCTCAGAATAAAAATATTATACTATATATTTTATTAATTTTAGCTATGAGTATCGGCTTATTTTTACTAATGAAAATTACGCATTTCTTTTCGATAATGGCAGTAATACTTGCTTATATCCATTTTTTCTTTGAAGGAATAATTTGGAAAAAATACAGAAAGTCTTTTGGGCTTTAATGGTTGACTGAAAAGAAATATACTGTGGCAGTTAACAAAATGCTATAGTTAGGCAACAAAGTTCAAGAAAATCATTGGTAATTTCGCGGCCGAATCGATTCCAAGCTTCTCTCCCCTTCCATCTTTTTTAAAAATTACAGTATGAAAAAAGTATACCATCTTTTCTGAGGGTATCCCCTGCAATCTTCATTCTTCTTTCTATTGTGGAAAAATCTATTTTATCTGGCATTTGCGAAGCAACGGAACCGTAAGAATCATAATAGGGGTATAAACTGACAAAGTCGAATTTTATTAGCCTTAAAGCATCTAACGTTGCCATAAAATCTTCTTCGGTTTCCGAAGGAAATCCTATAATTACGTGGGAAAGAAGTATAATTTTTTTATCCAATCTCCTAAATTTAATAAGAATTTCGCTCACCTCATCGATAGTATGATGTCTGCTCATCAGGGTTAAAATCCGGTTGCTCCCAGATTGAATGGGAACTGAGATATGCGTAAATCTATTTTCGGATACCTGTTTGCATAGAAAATCTTCGTATTTTTTAATCCATCGGGGATGCAGTTGGTCAAAAAACCACCTGACTGGGATACCCCTGTCTACCAGGGATAATGCATTGATTAATTCCGGCAAATTGCTCTTGATATCTAAACCATACAAACCCAGGTTATCAGCTGTAAAGTAAAAATAACGGTATTTCTTTTCCAGTAAAGATTTGTACTCTTCAACTAATTCATCAATTATTTTACTTTTTAACTTGCCTACGGCATTACGTATATTGCAGTATGAACAATTTTCAATGCATCCCCAACCTATCCGTAGGCAGGCAGGCAATACCTTTTCACCGTAGAATAAACCCCTATAGAGGGAATAGAAACTGTCTGATAAATACCTCAGGGATTTTTTGAAAAAATTGATATTTGGGTTGATATTTAAAACAAACTTGTCGAACGGCCGGCCAATAGTACAGAAAAAGTTTGCATCCGGTATCTGATCAAACCTTAACGGCAGATTACAAAATATTTCATCGATTTTTTCTAGGTTTCTGGTTACGATAACATCTCCGCTAAAGATTTCCTTTAGCCTTTCGGGAGCAATACCCGGTAAACAACCGGCAACAATAAGTTTGCCTTTGTATTTTAAGAATTCCTTTATTCTCTCTATGCATTCGTTTTCTTTTAATTTGATAAAACTGCAAGTTACAAAAACTATATAATCGGCTTTCCTGGGATCGGATATAATCGCATATTCATTTCGCTTAAAATAATCTGTAATTCTGGATATATCAATTTCTCTTCTTTTGCAACCGTTTGTAGTTAAATACACCTTTTTTTTCATCGTTTTTACAATCCCCGGACTATCCTAAAGGGTGGGGCCTGCAGGCCTATCCTAAGGGATTAAAACTTCTTCGTTACTTTTACATTTTTGCTCAGATAATTGCATAGAGTAACGATGCCAAACGCGGCTAAAATGATTAAGAAAAAATCTATGGGCACACGAAATCTATATTCTCCCCATGTCAAGGTATGAATAAACGTGTGCAAAAAAATTGGTAAGAAAAAGAATAGAAAAGCCTTTTTGTTTCTCATCGCTAACATTATGGCTCCGATGAGCGTAAATGGAAAAAGAATTCCATAAGAAATTAACGAGATTACATTATGCCGAAAAGAGAATTTTATAAATTTGCAAAATGGAAATGGTGTATACTCGCCACTAAACATACAAGGCAACCATAACTGCTTGAAGTGGGAAAATGTCCTTCCCCAAAAAGTTGATGGCGGATAAATATCTGCCTTTATTGCCGCAATTTCAGCTGCACTGCGGTTATTAGGATTTTGTCCTCTCTTTATTAATACCCTTTCTTCTTCTCTGGGATAATCCGGATTATTAGTAATATTTATAGTCGCTGGCTTTAGGATGTGTGCCGCATACCTGAATCCTTTGATAATATTGCTTCCTGGTTTAAAATAATAAGAGTTGATTAATACGAAGTTATTATGTGCTTTATAATTTCTTATAACCCAAGGCAGAGATAATATAATCACAATAAACATAAAAACTAAAAAATTCTTCATTCCCTTTATTAAATGTTTATAGATGATAAGTAATACAAGAATACACGGCAAAAGGTAAAGATAACGACAATCCGTATGTATTAATAGAAAATAGGTTAAGGAAGCAAAAAATATATCCTTTTTTGATGTATTACTGAGCCATAAATAGCAAAAGTAAAAAAATAGAACCAGAAAAAAATATATCAATACTTCTCGTAGGAGTTGACCGCTAAAGTATAAGTAAAAACCATAAAAACCAGACCAAAAGAATGCTACAGAAGCAGCTTTTTTGCCAAAAATCTTAAACGCCAATTTATAAATTATAAATATTGTTAGGGTATTAATTAAGGCCTGAAAAACATAAACGGCAAAGAAGTTTTCTTTTCCAAATATAAAATATACTGCAGCTAAAAATATGGGGTAAAGCGGTTCACGATATTTTCCTGCAAAATCTGAGGAATATAGCCAACCGGTGCCTTTTAAAATAGTGAGGGCGTAATTATTATATTCGACAGAATCGTCCCCCGGAATTGTTCCTCGTCCTATAAAATACGCCACAACTATGCGTAAAACGAAAAATAAAAACAATGAGTAAAAAATTATTTTATTTTCTTTAGTCAGTTTAAACTGCATTTATAATTTTATTATATCAATTTAGGCTTTGATTTTATATAAAAATCTTAAATATATTCTATATTATGCTAATAATTAGCGTGCAACCAAGATTTTTTATGGTACCGCCAATAGCTGATAGTAATAACCAAAATAAAATAATATAAAATAATGGATAATAAGTTAAATTTCCATACTATAAAAGAAAATTTTATAGAGCCTAAAAAATCGGAAAGTTTATAAAATAAAGGTATTAATAAAGAAAGGACGGCGCCGATAGATTCTGCAATTAATTTAAATGGCGAAAAAACTATGAGTAGGAAATTTATGACTAAAATTAAGCTAAAAAACGGGATTAGAATAATATTATTGAAAATACTTAATATATATATTCTTCCAAAATAATATGAAACCAACGGTGTGATAAATAAAGTAACAAAAAATGAAGAAAGAAAAAGATATTTTAAATAGTTAATAAATACTATCTTTGATGGTTGAACGGCAAAGGCTTTAAATCCTACGATTAAAGCGAAAATAGAAAGAAAAGACAGCTGAAAACCTACGTCAAATAGCCACGAAGGGTTAATCAACAGGCAAACTAAGCCTGCCAGACCTAAAGAATTATAAGGATTTACCTTACGCTTAGCAAAATAACCTAAAGCAAAAACCAAATACATAATGGTTGCGCGCAGCACCGGCGGATTCGCACCGGCAATGATAGTATAAATAAAAAGGAAAATAAAAGAGACAAACAATCTGGGCCTAAATCTTACGCTAAAAAGTTTTAGAATAAAAAATAAAACTACTGCTACTAAACTTATGTTTGAGCCGCTAATAGCAAGTAAATGCGAAATGCCCGCGTCGCGAAATATATCTTTTTCTTCTTTTTCGAGTAATTCCCTTCTGCCTAAAGACACCGAAGATAGAAATCTATAACTTTCATCGGTCAAGTTGCTTTTAAAAATATTTATTAAGTTATAGGAAACTTTTTTGGTAAATCTATCCCAAATATTTTGCGGTAGTTCCTTTGGCAAAACCTGAGACTTCACCCAAAGAGCATAAAAATCTCTATTCTGATATTGGTTTTTAGTTAGTTTGGCTTTCAGCTCATATATATTTAAATATGCCATTGCTTTTGTGTGGTCCATAGCTTTTACTGTTTGTGTTACGGAAATACCGTTTACCTTTTTTATTTCGGAAAGAAAAGTATTCTTGAGATGGTGCTCTTGCGGCAAAGAAATAACTTTTATGGTATAAATATTTTCTTCATTTAAAAAACTATCTATTTTATGATATTGGCGGGAAATATAACTTAAGGCACCCAAAGAGATAAATAAAATTAGAATGAATAAATCTGAAATTAAAAATCTCTGCTTTTTATAAAAAATAAGAGCTAATATTATTGAAACTAAGGAAAGAATGAGGAGGGTTAAAAAAGAATTAAGATATACGCTAAGAATTATTCCTAAGCCAAAAGACAAAAATAGCCAAAAGTTAAGAAGACTTCCTTTCAACATATTTGCTGCAAGCTACAGGCTTCAGGCCTCAAGCTGCAAGAATCAGGCTACATGCTTCAGGCTACATGCTTTAAGATTTTTAAATAGCTTGCAGCATGCAGCTTGTAGCCTAAAAAGTAATATACTCCTTAATCAACTGCGCCTTCTTCTCCCCTATCCCCTTAACTTTCTTTAAATCTTCAAGACTATAGAATAAGCCATATTCTTGGCGGTATTCGATAATGCGGCGGGAAATTTCAGGACCTATGCCGGAAAGTTTTTCAAGTTCTTCTTGTGAAGCAGTATTGACGTTGATAATAATTTGCTTGGGCGCGATATTTTGACTAGAGATATTGTCAGCGGTTATTAGTTTTATTTCGCTAGTGGTTTTTTGTCGAACAAAACTTACATTGAAAAATTTTAAAACTGCTCCGCATAAAATCAAGATACCGATAAGAAGTAAAACTTTGCGTTCGTGGGAAGTTAGGGAAAACATATTTTTATAGAAGCGCCTGCCTGCCGGCAGGCAGGGATTGCCGCGGATATTCCTTCGACTTCGCTCAGGACAAGCTACGCGGATACCCGCGGATTAAATGTATTTAAAACCAAAAATATTCATTAAATATTTTATTCAATCTTAACCTTGTCATCGCAGGCTGGACATTTAAAGACTTTCTTTATACATTCGCTTTGAACGTCGCAAAAGTCCAAAAATCCGCCTCATTTCCCCCTTATTTTCCGCATGTTTCTCTACCCCAACGTCGCAAAAGCTCTACTTTTGCGACGTTGTATTACTTCTACCATAATCCCTCTAATATATTCTTTAAATACCGTTCATTAACCGGGCCAAAATCCTCCGCCTTATCCGCATCGTTCATCAAAGAAGCAATCACCGGCCGGATATAGTCCTTATTTCCGCAGCAGCCACGGATATAATTTACCCGTGCTACTTTTCCCACCAGATCCCCCCACCACTTTTGAGCTTCTTCTTTAGTAGCAGCGCAATTAGGCGGCCCGGCTAAAGAAAGTTGAGCGCAATCAACACACTCATCGCGCAATCCCAGGGAATGCCCCAATTCATGTAAGAAGCCTTTAGCAAAACTATCTTCGTCTTTATATCTTGCCTTGCCTAAAATAATCAAAGACAGCTTATCCGCAGAAGATAACTCAGCGCAGGAAACCAACCCTGAGGCGTCAATGATGATTAGCTTATAATTAGAGTTAAGGTAAGTTGAAACATCATCCAAAAAATCACTGCGCACCTTAAGCGGAGGAAAACCCTGAGTGCGCTTGAAGATTATACCTTCTTCCTCTTTGGAAGTATTAATATACCAAAAACCGGTAGTGTTGATTTCGTCAAAAGGTTTGGTTTTACTTAATCTCTGGATAAGTACCTCTATATCCTTTGAGAAATTCTCTTTATTGGTATAATTTATAGAACAGAAGACAAGATTAAAAATACTATTAGCTTGGTTAGGAAACCTCTCTGAATAGGACTCTATATTATAAGCAAAGCAATTAAGAGCAAAACAGAAAAAACACAAAAGAAAAATAACTAAACACGTTGAATATTTCATTTAATTTACCGTATTTTAAAACCGAACAAACAAAACAACAATTGTTGATTGCTCTATTTTTAAAGAGAAAATTCTATCCTTACATCAAAAGGAAATTCCCACAACATTATTTAGTCCAGTCTATACCTTATAAAAATCTTGAATACATCCACAAATTCTGCCAGAGATATCCTTATTTCTTGAGTCTTGATATTAAACTCTATTATCCCTCTATTGACCATTCAATTTTATTACAAAGACTGAAGGAATTAAAACAGATTACCAAAAGATTAACCCAGATAGAAAGAAGCATCACAAAAATAGCCAAGAAACTTCGCTCGCCAACGAAGTTGGCGAGCTCAGGACTCTTCGAAGTTCCTTGCGGTTGCTACGACACGAAATTAAACCCTTCGCATTACCACAACGCATTT
The DNA here is from genome assembly GCA_030692055.1 of Candidatus Omnitrophota bacterium. Next base: position 40,665 of record JAUYCY010000152.1, read on the forward strand.
TTATACTTTCCTATACCGCAAGAAAATGAACAAACCTTAACTTCAATAAAATCAACCACATCGCAATTTAGCCAGATAGCAGTTTTGCCTGACCAGCTCAAGGCTTGAGCCTTGGGCAACAAAGTACTGAAAAAAGCACCCTAGCTGCCGTTATTTGCAGCATATTGCGCAGAGTTCGTACCCCACAAGAAGTCGACGAGTCCACCCCCCTGTACGGCATAAAAGGTGCTACTAAGCGCCATACCTGTGTGTATCAGGCTCGAGCACACCGGCCCCCCGGCGACGTGGTCGCCTGCCACCCCGTGCACGTATAATGTGGTGCGCCCAGCTAGTACACATGTGTACCCGCTCGCGCAGTCGGTCCCGCCAAAATTTACGTAGCAGCCTCCCCCCCCACCCTGCGCCACCCAAGCAGAGCCGTCATAGTAATAAAACTTATTGTCAGCATCATTATAAACCAGCTCGCCTTCTCTGGCATCAAACGACGGAAGAGAACTTTGTGGTTTATAGATTACGCTCCTTGCCGTATACAGTTGCCCATTCGCCGGTGGTAGGTCACCAGCATCTAAGCCACCACTATCATCTGTATCGCCCACTGCGAACTTATTCGTCTGCAGCTCATAATACACACCATAGGGCGCGGGATAATAAGTGGTGATGGTGATTGTCTCATTCTGGGCAAAACAGAATTTAACGCAAAAACCAAAAATTAACCCCAGCGCCAGAACCAAAACCAAACTCCCTACAAATCCTTTCTGCATCAAACACCTCCTTTTTACTTTTGCGCCAGCATCTCTGCTGCTTCCTCTAAATCTTCCGGAAACACAAACCAGATGGCAGTGGTTTGGCTTCCGATAGCCAAAGCCACATCCACATAATACCTCAACGTTGTCGCCACATCTAAATGTCTTACAAAAATTACCATCCGCGTCAATCCGCGTTTCCGCCACCTTAATATATTCATTTAGGTGGATCCGCCTTTGGCGGAAATTCCGCGTCTATCCGCATCTATAACCAGGTTTTTCTCATCAATCCGCATGAAATCCGATTCTACGCTTAGGTTTTTCTTCTTGAATCATAATTTGCTTAATAGCATCAAAAACGATTTTAAATTGACTATCATACTTTTTCTCCATATCTTCTATTTTCTTAAGCAAATCTTTATGTGATTCTATCATTTTACGTAACTTTGCAAAAACTCTCATAATTTGAATATTAACTTGAATGGCTCTTTTACTGTTAAGGACTGAGGAAAGCATTAAAATACCGTGTTCAGTAAAAACCTTCGGCAATTTGCGAGTTCCACCCCAACTTGATGTTCCAAAATGGAATATCAAGTTATTAAACTCTTTTTTGGTAAGCTCTAACATAAAATCTTCCGGAAAACGCTCAATATTCCTGTTTACCGCTTTGTTGAGATTTCCGGTTGTAACGCCATAAAGTAAAGCTAAATCTTTATCAAGCATTACTTTTTTCCCGCGAACAAGAAAAATCTTTCGCTCGATAACCTCATGTGGAATAATTGCTTTCATTATCTATTCCTCCGTGACTTATTATAAACTAGAAAATATTTCCTTCAAAGTTTTATTATCCGCGTCGTTCCGCGTCTTTTTATCTGTGCTCATCTGTGGTCTTACTCTGTGGTCATCTGTGTAAATCAAATAACAATATTTATCATCCTTTTTTCCACGTAGATAACTTTTTTGGGAGGGTTTGGACCAAGGAATTTTTTGACCTTTTCTAAAGATAAAGCTTTTTTCTCTATTTCGTCTTTACTCCAACTAACATTTATTAGCAGCTTGTCGCGAACCTTACCGTTGATAAGCACTGCAATCTCTACCTCTTCGGTTATTAAATATTCTTCCTTATATTGCGGCCATGGCCTTTTTAAGATAGAACCTTTATGGCCGAGGGCGCTGTTAACCTCTTCGCTAATATGCGGAGTAAACGGGGAAAGCAGCATAAACACCGTATCTACCGTTTCCTTAAAAATACTTTTACGCAAGATTCCCTCGTTTAAACATTTATAGGCTTGATTAACCAGCTCCATAATTCTTGAAATAGCGGTATTAAATTGAAAATCTCCTTCCAAGTCTTGGGTTACTTCTTTTATGGTAGAATGAATTTTACGAATTAGCTCTTTTTCGTAATTATTCCATTCCCCTTTTTCCTCTGTCTCGCGGTATTCCTTCAGCGTGTCTACAAGCCTGAGTACTCTTTGAATAAATCGTGCCGCACCTTGTAAACCTTCATCCTGCCATTCCGCGTCTTTTTCCGGCGGGCCCATAAAAAGAATGTATAGCCGCATCACGTCTGCGCCGTATTTGTCAATGATATAATCAGGAGCAACAGTATTACCTTTGGACTTAGACATCTTTGCGCCGTTTTTCACAATCATCCCTTGCGTAAAGAGCGCGCCGAAGGGCTCCTGAAAGTTAATATATTTTAAGTCGTGCAAAACTTTAGTAACAAAGCGTGCATACAACAGATGCAATATCGCGTGCTCTACTCCTCCGATGTATTGGTCAACCGGAAGCCATTTATTTACTAAATTGGCGTCAAAGGGTTTTTTTTCTTCCTTAGGAGAAATATAACGCAAGAAATACCAGCTTGAATCCACAAAGGTATCCATAGTATCAGTTTCACGTTTTGCCGGCCCGCCGCATTTAGAACACTTTGTATTAATAAAATCCGCGCTATCTTTTAATGGAGATTGACCCGTAGGTTTAAAGGCGACGTTTTCCGGTAACATAACAGGAAGGTCTTTTTCCGGAACTGCCATCTCTCCACATTTATCGCAGTAAATAATCGGTATGGGTGCGCCCCAATAACGCTGGCGCGAAATAAGCCAGTCGCGTAGGCGAAAATGCACGGAACGTTTGCCTATTTTTTCTTTTTCCATCCAATCGGCGATTTTCTCCATAGCCTCGCGGTTAGTTAAACCGTTAAATTGAGCGGAGTTAGCCATAATACCGTCTTCAATATAAGCGCAGGGCATTTTTGAAGCTTCTAAATACTCTTTGGGGTTATCAATAACAACTTCTATTGGTAATTTATATTTCTTAGCAAATTCAAAATCTCGCTGGTCATGTGCCGGAACCGCCATTACCGCGCCGGTTCCATATTCCATTAAAACATAATTAGCAATCCATAAAGGAACCTTTTTGCCGGTGGTTGGATTTATTACGTAGCGTCCGATGAATACTCCTTCTTTCTCCGCTTCCTCTGCGGCACGGCTCGCCTTATCTTGCACGCGCGCCTTTTCGATAAAGTTTAAAATCTTCTGCTTATCAGGGTTATTTTTAATGAGCTCGGGTATCTCAGGATGCTCTGGAGCAAGCACCATATAAGTTACGCCAAAAATAGTGTCAACTCTTGTGGTATAACAAGTAAGTATTTTATCTTCGCCGTCTAGGCGAAAATCAATATTAACTCCGCTGCTTCTGCCTATCCAATTAGTCTGCATAGTTTTAACGCGTTCAGGCCAATGCGTAAGTAAAGAAATATCATCAAGCAACCTCTGGGCATAGGCGGTGATTTTAAAAAACCATTGAGATAAATCCTTTTCTACAACTTTGGTATCGCAGCGTTCACAGCTACCTGCAATAACTTGTTCATTAGCTAAAACCGTCATGCACGATGGGCACCAGTTAACCGCTGCTTTCTTTTTGTAAGCGAGGCCTTTTTCGTAAAGTTTAGTAAAAATCCACTGAGTCCATTTATAGTACTCAGGAAGGCAAGATATAACTTCCCTATCCCAATCATAGCCTATACCCCACTGATTAAGTTGATGTTTCATGGTGACAATGTTATTAAGCGTGGAGGTTTTAGGGTGTATCCCCCCTTTGATAGCGGCATTTTCCGCAGGTAGTCCGAAAGCATCAAAACCCATTGGTGAAAGCACATTAAAACCTTTCGTTTTTTTATAGCGGCCTACGGCGTCGCCGATAATATAGTTACGGGCATGCCCGACGTGCAGCGCGGCTGAAGGATAAGGAAACATTACTAAGCAGTAATATTTGGATTTTATATTCTGGGTATCTATATAAAAAATACGCTCTTTAGCCCAGAACTCCTGCCACTTTTTGTCAATTTCTTTTGTATATTCCATAATTGCTCACTGCGTTCGCAATTTGATTACACAGATTAAAAACCGATTACACAGATTTTTCAAATCGATTAACCGTTCCACGCAATTATCATTTGTTTTTTATTCATATATCACTCTTCTTTTCTTCTCAAAATTCTTAACTCTTAAAGGATAATCTGTGTAATCATTTTCATAATCGGTGTAATTAGTTATTATAAAGTTCTCTAACAATTTTTAAATTCCTTATATCATCCTCTTCACTTTCCTTAGGTGTTTCTAAAATAAAAGGTATATTTTTTAACCGAGGATGATTTAAAATAAGCTGCATACCTCGCTTTCCGATTAAACCTGCGCCGATATCACAATGCCTATCATGTAAAGAGCCAAGCTTTTCACGAGTATCATTTAGATGGATAACCTTTAAGCACTCTAAACCAGCAGCTTTATCAATTTCATCAAGTAATCTATTTAGTTCATCTGTTTCATCAATTTTATATCCGGCTGCCCAGGCATGGGCAGTATCTAAACATATGCCTATTTGCTCTGTTTTGCCGATTTCCCCAAGCACAAACTTCTGATGTAAAAACGTTGCACCTAACCAATTTCCGCTCCCGGATGTGTTTTCTAAAAGAATTTTTGTTTTAACCCCTTCTGTTTTTTGCAGAATGCTTTTTAAAGCCTGGGCAATTTTTAAAAGCCCCCTAATTTCTGTTGAACCCTTGTATGAACCCATATGAGTTACTAAGTATTCGGCGCCCAGTTTATCGGCTTCTAAAAAATCTTGAGCAAATTCTCTGATAGTAATTTTATAGAAACTTTGCTTTACGGCGGCTAAATTTAACGTGTATGGTATGTGTATGGCGACCGGGCTTATTTTTGCTTCTTTTATTTTTGCTTTGAATATTTTTATATCCTCATCGCTCAAAGAGGCTTTGCGCCACTGACGGGGATTGCGGGCAAAAATCTGCATAGTGTTACAACCTAATGCAGTTGCCCTATCTACTGCATCGTAAATTTTACCCGCTGCTGAAACATGACAACCTAGTTTAAGCAAGTTGATTAAATAGCTTTCAGCTATCAGTCGTCAGTCACCAGCTTCTAGAATTTTTAGCTAAAAACTGAGGCTGATAGTTAATTATTGGTGGTCCTTACTGGATAAGGTTAGAACCTGTATCCAGCAGAACCTAAATAAAATTTAATCTATATGCAAGAGGTGAATCTCGCTTCAAAAAAGAAATAATTAGAGTAATGATTTTGATAAAATCTCATAAGGAAACTTTCTTGCCTAACTCCCATTAAGCAGCATATCTTTCCGAACATAAACAAAAATATCATTGATGATTTTTAAATAATATTTGCTATAACCTTTTATAATCTTATTAGGATATTCATATATTTTATCCAACCAATATTTATTTAACTCACCTATAAACGCAGTTGCCCGTACTCCTTCTAAATTCTTAAAAATATTCAGCCCCATTTTTTTAGCACTGTGATAGCATTTTTCTATATTATGATGATATAATTTTCTATTTTTTAAATCACTAATGCTTACGCCTTTGTGTAGCAAAAAAGATTTTAATACTAATTCGAGTGAATGTCTTGCCAGAAATAGTTTAACGTTAATCATATCAAATAAGAGTGGGTATCCAGGATGGTTTTGTATTTTCTTAAAATCATTCATAGTATTAATTTGGGAGATGTCTGGAACCTTGTCTTTATATACTTGATCGAGAAATTGTAGAGCTTTAAAATATTCTTCTGCAAGGTGTAAAAAATCTAATGCTTTTGATTTCTTCATAGCACGCCATTATTCTTGATGTAGGAACTTATTTGCCTGATCAATTTCTTCTTGAGCTTTACTCCAAATCAATTGAAGCGAATTCTTAGGAAGAAAATAAATTGTACTTTTTCCCCATCTCTCTGAAAATGTTTCCTCTGTTTTTACCTCAATTCCGTATTTAGCTAACATTGGTAGTAACGCAAGAAGAATTCTTTTATCTGTTCCAGTCATATGTCCTGGTTTGTCTACATTGTGCCTGATCATTGCATCCCATAGCGCAAGACTATCTTCATACATTTTTGAAGCTTGATCATACAGTTCTGAAATTCTTTCTTCCGCACCAGTTAGTTTTTTGTCTTTCAATATTGATAATTCTGTTTCGAAATTTTGAACCAATTCATTAAATTTCATAAAATTTACTCCAACATTAACTGCACTTACTATAGTTTTAGCGGCCCTATAAACTCCTTCAAATTTATTTTTTTTAATATTTGTCATTGAGTTTTCTCTTTTGCTAACATCTTGAACTGAGTAATTCTTTGTATCTTTTGCCCGAACTATAAAATACAATGGTGTTAAAACAATCATCATTATACCTACTGTTAGAAATATAAATTTTGCCATACGATTCTTTTCGCTCATTCTGCTATTTGGTATTAATTTTTCTAGAGAAATAACTATTAAGCCTTGTTTATGCAATTTATTTAGTACTTCATTTTCGTTTATCCCTTCAGCCTCTCCATATGCGTCAGTTCCTGATTGGTTTTTACATGATGCTTAAAGAGCATAAGCAACGTCCTCCCTTCATCTATATTTTTTATTTTTCAGGTACATTTTCTAAGATTTTATACCGCCTGTTTCTTAACAGTAACACAATAATTTGTCTTTGAACTAAATAACACAAAATTTATACTTTTCCGACAGTCAAATCTATATTTTGATTTTTCTTTATTGCAAAAGAAGTAATACAGATAATATTTCTAAGGATATAAATTTTCCGCTCCCCTTTACTCTTCTCAACTACAATATAATCATCACCTACCTCTATAAGTTTTCCATTAATATTAACATCTTCAAATAAAGTTGTTATACTTACTTGTTGATTTTTAAATTCTTCCAATTTCTCTTTCAAGTTCATTTAAGGCCTCCTTTTCCTACCAAGCATTCTACTGCTTTTAATGATGAAAAAGCAGCAAATCTTTTAGTTTTTGTCCTTAGTTAATTTCTTGAGCTTCTGCTCAAATAAACTTTATTCCTTTAACAACTCCTCAATCCTTACTCCCAATGCCTCGGCAATCTTAGCGACATTTTGAACAGATGGCTTCTTAACAACATTGGATTCAATTTTAATTAGTGTGGTATAAGGAATCCCTGCCTTGCGGGCAAGGTTATCTTGCGATAAATCCCTTTTTTTACGCAGCTTTTTAATATTATCTCCTATCATAATTATCCTTGAAATACCTAACTTGGGTAGTATAATTAGGGATATAATTTATGGCGTTTCTATTATAACAAATAGGCTATAAAATACAATAAATACTGAAATCTATGCCAAAAAATAAAGTTTATTCTACCCAAATAAAAGAGAAAGCGCGCCAATTGAGAAAACGCGGCTGGTCATTGGGAGAAATTAACCAAAAGTTAAATATTCCTAAAAATACACTCTCCGGGTGGGTAAAAGAAATAAAGCTAACCAAAAAACAAAAGCGGCGGATTAAGCAAAAAGAAATTACCTCGGCAGCTCAAGGAAGAATATTAGCTGCAAAACTATCAATACAAAAACTTACACTTTGGAAAAATACCATAAGAAAAAGAGTGGCGCATTTTGGCAAAATACCTTTTGAAAATCAAGAAATTGGTAAACTTATTTGTGGAATGATCTATTTATGTGAAGGAGCTAAATACCCCTCTACGAGATGCCTTACTTTTAGCAATACGGATCCTAAAATGATACAATTCTTTCTAACGATACTTAGGTCTTATTTCAAGATAGATGAGAAAAAATTTCGATGTAGGATACAATATAGATATGACCAAAATCCGGAAAAACTAATGAAATTTTGGTCGTGGCTTACCAAAATCCCCTTAAAACAGTTTTATAAAGCTTACAGTGATAAACGTACTAAAAATAAACCTACCACAAAAAAAGGCTATAAAGGAGTTTGTGGCCTTCAGTATTTTGACACTAGCCTACAATTTGAATTACAGTCAATAGGCGAGGCAGTTATTAATTATAATCTAAAAATAAATATGGAGCCGACGGGAATCGTAAACAATCTCCGACGGTGCGTCGGAGTTATCCCGAAGGGATAATATTGTTTCCGATAGTGCTTACAATAACACTAAACCGTTATGCCCTTCTTCCAACATCACACATAAAATAAAATATGGAGCCGACGGGAATCGAACCCGTGGTACTACAATGCCATTGTAGTGTGATCCCGCTTCACTACGGCCCCAAACCTTTGCTTTGCAAAGGAAATTACAAATTCCAAATAACAAATCCCAAACGTCAAAAACTATATCATCTATACGACAAATTGTCAATTGACAAGGAAATTCGGGGATGTTATGATTTGTCTACTTTGCCGGGGTGGTGGAAATGACTCTTGCGAAGCAAGTTTATTCATAAGTCATTCCACCAATGCTATTGTTTAAAAAAAGAGCTTTACGTGGCACATTGCACGCTACACACGGATAAACAACAAATGCGCCGGAGTGGTGCGATGACTCTTGCGAAGCAAGTTTATTCATAAGTCATTCCACCAATGTTGTTGTTTGAAGCGAGTGGTTGAAATGATACATTTAGTTAACAAATCGATAGATAAACGATAAATAAGCCGGAGTGGTGAAACTGGCAGACGCGCGGGACTCAAAATCCCGTCTCCGCAAGGAGGTGTGGGTTCAACTCCCTCCTCCGGCAGTCTTTATATTTTTTGAAAAGTTTACGCACAAATGAATAGCTTTATACTATGCATCAGTAGTGTTGGATGCGCTATATTCCTAAAGAACTCTGGCTATCGCCAGAGAGCGCATTCAACTCCCTCCTCCGGCAGTCTTTATATTTTTTGAAAAGTTTACGCACAAATGAATAGCTTTATACTATGCATCAGTAGTGTTGGATGCGCTATATTCCTAAAGAACTCTGGCTATCGCCAGAGAGCGCATACAA